>JAAYDS010000364.1 GCA_012729155.1 Chloroflexota bacterium
GCCGTGAGCAGCACCGAGGTGCGTGCGGGCCGCCTGGGGCGAGGCCATGGCCTGGCTCGGGCGGCCCAGGTGGCGCTCACCATGTGGCTGGTGCTGACGCTGAACTTTTTACTGCCACGGCTGATGCCGGGCGACCCGCTGGCCGAGCTGGACAATCCGCAGGGCCTGCCGACGCCGCTGAGCCCCGAGGCGCGCGAGCGCATCCGCAGCTACTATGGGCTCGAGCGGCCGCTGGGCGAGCAATACCGTGCCTATCTGACGGGGCTGGCACGCGGAGACCTGGGCTGGTCGCTCTCGTACAACGCGCCGGTGGCGCGGGTGCTGGCGGGGCGGCTGCGCTGGACGCTGGCCCTGGTGGGCGTGGCCACGGCGCTCTACCTGGCGCTGGGCGTGGTGCTGGGGGCGGCCTCGGCCTGGCGGCGCGGCGCACTGCTCGACAGGGCGCTGCTGGTGGGCTCGGCGGTGAGCGGCTCGGTGCCGGCGTTCTTTCTGGCGCTGCTGCTGATCTTGCTGCTGGGGGTGCGCCTGCGCTGGCTGCCTCTGGGCGGGGCGCAGTCGGTGGCGCTGCTGGGGGCGCCCTGGCCGCGGCGGGCGGCAGACATCGCCCGACACATGGTGCTGCCGGTGCTGGCGCTGGTGCTCACCAACGTCGGCGATGTGGCCTATGTGGCCCGCAACGCGCTGGCGCAGGTGCTGGGCGAGGGCTTTATCACCGTGGCGCGGGCCAAGGGCCTGCCCGAGCGGGCGCTGCTGTGGCGGCACGCCCTGCCCAACGCGCTGTTGCCGGTGGTGTCGCTGGCGGCGTTGCGCCTGGGCGCCGTGGTGATGGGCGCCATGCTGGTTGAGGTGGCCTTTGCCTACCCTGGCATGGGCCAGGCCATCTATCAGGCCAGCATGGCGCGCGACTATCCCCTGCTGCAGGGCGCCTTTTTGGTGACGATGCTGACCACCATGGGCGCCAACCTGCTGGCCGATGCGCTGTATGGCGCCCTCGATCCGCGTTTGCGGGGCGGCCGCTGATGCTGCTTGCGCTCTGGCGGGCCTGTTGGGGCGACGGCCTGGCGCGGGTGGGCCTGCTGCTGCTGGCGCTGGCGCTGTGCGCCGCGCTGCTGGCGCCCTGGCTGGCGCCGCACCCCTCGCGCACCATGTTCGACCCGCTCAGCCCACCCTCGGCCGCGCACCCGCTGGGCACCAACGACCTGGGGTACGACCTGCTCTCAGAGCTGCTGGCGGGGGCGCGCACCTCTCTGACGCTGGCCACGGCGGCGGCGTTGAGCAGCACCCTGCTGGGCACCGTGCTGGGCACGGTGGCGGCCTATCATCGGCGGCTGGGCTGGGCGCTGCTGCGGGTGGTCGACGTGTTCCTGTCGGTGCCACGCCTGGCGCTGATGGTGCTGGTGGCCGCCTTTGTTCGGCCAGGCATGGGCACGCTGCTGGGGTTCTTTGTGCTTTTCGGCTGGCCCAGCGTGGCGCGCATTGTGTATGCCCGTGCGTTGGCCGAGGGCCAGAGCGAGTATATCGAGGCCACGCAGGCGGTGGGGGCCAGCGGCAGACGCATTGTCTGGCGGCACCTGCTGCCGGCCACCGTGCCGCTGGCCTTTACGCGCTTTATCGCCGAGATGCAGCACGTCATTGTGGCCGAGGCAGGGCTCAGCTTTATGGGGTTGGGCGACCCCACCACGCAGAGCTGGGGGATGACGCTCTCGCACGCCATGCGCTATCCTGCGCTGCTGATAAGCCCCGTCTGGCGCTGGTGGGCGCTGCCGCCGGGGCTGGCCATCACGCTGGTGTGCCTGGCGTTGACGCTGTTGCAGTTGGGGCTCGACCGGCTGACCGACCCACGTCTGGCCGCCATGAACCGCTAAGCGCGGGGCGCCCAGCAGGCGGCGCCCCGCTATGTGGCCCTCTGGGCGTGCGCTAGGGCACCAGCCGGGCGCCGCACAGCGCCACGGCATCCCACGCATAGGCGGGATGGCTCACGGCGGTGACGCAAAAGCGCAGCTCGTCGCCCGCCTTGACCTTGAGGCTGTTGAGCGGCACCCGCGCCACGCCGCTGGCATCCGTCACACCGCTGAGGCCGGTTTGCGTGGCGGCGCCGTTGAGATACCACGTGCCCGTCACCGTGGCGCCGGCCACGGGCGACGCGCCGCTCACCACCGCGACGCTGGCGCTGCCGCTGACGAACAGGTTCTTGCCGCGCACCGTTCTGGCGAACTCGCCCACCGTCACACTGGCGACGGACATGCTGCCGGGCACGGGCGTGGGCGTGGGCAGCACGGGCGTGGGTGTGGGCACCACAGGTGTCGGTGTGGGCACCACAGGTGTCGGTGTGGGCACCACGGGCGTCGGTGTGGGCACCACGGGCGTCGGTGTGGGCACCACGGGTGTCGGTGTGGGCACCACGGGTGTCGGTGTGGGCACCAC
>JAAYDS010000052.1 GCA_012729155.1 Chloroflexota bacterium
TGCCAGAGAATGTCTCTGTACCGGCGGCGACGCGCTTCTGGGGTCCCTTCTTTCAACCAGTGCTCTATCGTCACCAGATCGAGATCGGTTATCTGCCAGTAACCAAGGTTTTGGGAGCAGGCCCCGGCCTGGTGTTGGGGCTGCGGTGGGTCATCTGGGCAGGGCCAGCCATGGCGCTGCTCTCGCTGACGCTGTTCACCGCCTTGTTGCGCAGATCGTTGGGCTGGGGGGTGGCACTTCCAGCAGGCGCTATGCTGGCCTTTGCTTTTCCTCAGGTCTGGTTTGGGCGGCACCTGCTCTCAGAGCCAGTGACTCAGGCGCTAGTCATGGCCATTCTGTGGCTCGATGCCGAATCGGGCGCGATACGGTGCCAAGGCCAGCGCCGGCTGCTGACTGCGGCACAGGCGCTGCTTCTGGGGTTACTGCCGTTGACACGACTCGAAGGCGCTCTCATCGGTGGCGCCTTGCTTGGGTGGCTTGTGTGGCACGCGCAGGCCAAGCCAGGGCGCGAATGGGTATGGGCGGGGATTGCCCTTGGGTTCGGGCAGGCCCTGTCTGTGCTATCGTCGCCCACCTATCTCTACACGCGCTTGATAGGGGTGCTGTCTCAGGCTGCACAACCGTTGGCTGCGACCATAAGCATTGCTGTGGTGGCGCTGGTGGCGATCAGCGCCTGCGCCCCCTTACGGCGCCGCTGCCTGCAGATTGTCGGTTGGATTGCTCGGCCTGTGCACCGTTCGTGGGTGTCGAGCGCCTTTGCCATCGTGCTGGCGGCCGCCGTGTTGGTGCAGGCCGCCACAGCGCCACTGGGAGACACGTTTGCTGGATGGCTGGTCCAGTACTGGTCGCTGCCGGCCCTGCTTTTCAGCCTGATCGGCCTGGTGCTGGCTCCTCTCGCTGTGCCGACAGATCAGCGAGCGATTCGCGCGCTTGCACTCCTCGGCGTCACCTTCGGGCTGCTCTATGCCGTCGACGCGCAGACGACGCCCGTCCATCCCTGGGTGATGCGCCGTGCTGTGCCGATGATCATTCCTGCGCTGGCGATGGGGGCGGCCGTAGCAGCCAAGGGGCTCGTCGATCTGCTTTGTCGGCGCGTCCTGCCTTACGGCGGTGGGTGTCTGTTGCGTGGCATAGGGTACCAAGCCCTGGTAGTCGCGCTAGTGATTGCCACCGGCGTGACCAGCCTGCCGCTGCTGATCCATCAGGAGCGTCTGGGTGTATGGACTAAACTGGCAGCCGTCGATGCGCTCTTGCCCAGCCACGCTGTCGTACTCATCGATGACGGCGCTATCGGTCGCCAGGTTGCACAGCCACTCGCATTGATCTATGGGCACTCGGTCTATCACCTGCAGCAGTCAGAGGCGCTGCGCGCCGACGCGCCGCCGGTGTCCAGGCTGTTACGCATCGCTCGGTCACAAGGGCGGCCCATCTACTATTTGGCGAGCGACATCAATCGCCGCTTGGCGCCCGCTGATAACGAGCTAAGCTCTGTTGGCGGCGTGCACGTCGTCACGCCGGTGTTGGCTCACCGCACCGATGGCCCCCCTGACTGGTTTGCGCTCGCGCGGCA
>JAAYDS010000365.1 GCA_012729155.1 Chloroflexota bacterium
GACACGCTGATGTTACCACCTCAAGGCCTGGCGATGCGGTTTCTGCGGCCGAGCAGCGGCCCGTCAGTACAGACCAGACCGATCATCACCGTCATCATCGATGAGGGGGTTGAGCTGATCGATACGGTCACGTTCTATCTCTACACGCCTCAGGGGCTGCAGTCGCTCGGCACGGCAGAGCCTGATGGCCGACTGGCTTCACTAGAGATGGACGCTCGCGGGCTGGCGTCTGGTAGCTATCGCCTGCTGGCCCATCTGCAGGGCGCAGCTGACGGCTCCTGGTGGACGGGGCCTGTGCTGCAGGTCCGCGAGATGGAGCCACAAGTCGAACTGCTGGGCCCGCGTGATGTGCCCCCAGCCCCGGTTAGGCACGAGGTGCTGAGCTACTCGGACGAGCCCCTTGTTGGCGCTCATTGCGCCCTGATCGATGAGGATGGCAATGCTGCCGATTTGGGCGCAGGACGCGTCGTCGCTGGTGTGGCAGATATCTCGTGGAACGCAGGGGCGTTTCTGCCGGGAGAGTATGAGCTGCTGTGCACGCTGGTTCATCAGAGCGGCCAGCAGACGAGCCACCGTTGGCCACTATGCCTTGCCGATGCCTACGGCCTTGCCAACATCTGGCCGGCAGGCAACGTGCTGCAAGATGAGATTGCGCTCGATTGGAGTGCCGCCACCTTGCCAGAGGAGCTCGCGTTGGCTCTCACTTACAGCCCTGACGGAGGTGGCCACTGGGTCCCTGTGATCGAGGCGACTGCTCTCAATCTTCCCCAAGCACTCGACACGACGCATCTGCCTGACAGCCCAAATGGCCGATTCCGCCTCACCTGGAACCACAATGGTATCTGGGGGCAGGTCGATAGCGGGCCGATGGTGGTGCAGAACCGACCCCCGCCGCCCACCCTCACCGTGCTAGAGCCCAGGCCCGGGCAGCTGTTGCCTGTCGACGCGCCAATCATCTGGCAGGCCCACACTGCGGATGGCGGTGATGTGGCTGTTGAGATCGCAGTCCGCCGTGTGGGCGAAGCATGGCGGCCGCTCGCGACTGGCCTGGCTGCCTCGGGCCGCTACACCTGGGCCACAACTGGTTTGCAGCTAGGGCCAGGCTGGGAGATCGAGGTCGTCGCAGTGGACGATCGCGGAGAACGCCAGCGTGCAGTCGTCTCTGATTTGACCCTGACGCACAACCGGCCGCCGCGCGTACGGCTGATATGGCCTGATAGCGACGTTACGCTCAACGGTGAAACGGCCATCCTCTGGTCAGCCTTTGATCTGGACGGCGACACGGTGACTATCGACCTCTACTATAGCGACGACGCGGGGCAGGCCTGGTATCCATTGGCTGAGGGTCTGCCCAACACAGGCTACTTTCTGTGGGAGACGGCCTTTGTGCCGCCGGGTAGCGCCTATCGCGTTCGTGCAGTTGCGCGAGATGACCTCACTGAACGACGGGCGCAGAGCGCTGGCATCAGCATCGTCGGCGGGGCTGCATCGCCCGAGGTGCGCCTGATGCTGCCGACCGCCGATACCGCCGTGCGGCGCACCACACTAGTCTGCTGGCAGACGCTGCGCAAGGCCGGCCTTGAGACGGTGAGCATCGAAGCCCGTGAGCTCCGTACAGGCGCCATCGAGCCCGTGGCAGCGGGAGAGCCCGTTACAGGCTGCACCGTATGGGACACCCTCTACGTGCCCGATGGGCAGTATGCGCTGACCATTACCGGCAGGGATGCAGAGGGCATGATCCATGTTGAGTCGGGCCACCAGTTGCGTGTGGCCAACCTGACACCAGATGCTCCACAAATCGAGTGGACCGAGCTGCCGTCTCTGGGCTGGCAGAACTCGCCCATAATGCTGGGCTGGCGTTCAACCGCAGTTGACGGTGCGGGCGCCAAGGTGTGGCTCGAGGCCAGCGCCGACCTGGGGGCCACATGGAAGCCCCTTGCATCCATGTCTGCCGAGGCCAACAGCATGCTCTGGGGGCCACCGCCTGGCCAACTCCCCACGCTGCTGCGTATGCGGCTCTCTGCCGCTGGCAGAGCAGTTCAGAGCCCCACCCGCGTCTTTTACCCGGCTCCAGACAGTGCCTCTCTGCCCGAACTGGCCGTCAGCGTCGCTGCGAGCGACGGACGCGCAGCGGTGCGCTGGCTGGCCCAGGATGACGAACAACACGAGCTGGACATCACGATTGTTGGAGTGAATGATCTGGGCAGACAGATCACGCTGGCCCAGGGCCTTGCCGAGGTGGGCGAACTCGCGATCGATACGATCCAGGGCGATCGGCCCCTGACGGCTGTGTGCGTTTTGGC
>JAAYDS010000366.1 GCA_012729155.1 Chloroflexota bacterium
CCCACGGCGCCGTCAGCGCACCGGTGGCCCTGCAGATGGCGCGCGGCGCCTGCGCGGCCACTGGCGCAGAGGTGGGCGTGGCTGTGACTGGCATCGCGGGGCCGTTGGGCGGCACTGCTACCAAGCCAGTAGGCACCGTCTACATCGGGCTGGCCACGCCCCAGGGCGACGAGGTGCTACATCGGCTGTGGCAGAGCGACCGCGAGGGCAACAAGTGGCTCACTGCGGCTGCTGCGCTTGAGTTCATCATCGATCTGCTGTCGAGCGAACGTCTATAGCACGGCCATGGCAGGCCCTGAGACATGCGACGGGCGGCCCCTGGTAGGGGCCGCCCGTCTGTTCGCCGGCTTGCCTCAGCCAGTTGGCGGGATATTCGCGCCCAGGCGGCTGGCCTTTTCAAAGTTGGCGCCGCTGACGTTTGCGCCGCTCAGGTCAGCGCCCACCAGGTTGGCCTTGCCAAAGTCGGCCTCATGACAATCGGCCTGTTTCAGGATCGCTCCCATGAGATTGGCATGTTCGCAATTGGCACCGCGCAGGCTGGCGCCCGAGAGTTGCGCACCTAACAGGTTGGCGTGATCCAGGTTGGCCTCGTCGAGCCTGGCGCCCTGCAGATTCGCGCCAGCGAGATTGGCGTGGTCCAGGTTCAGGCCGCTCAGGTCCAGCTCAGCAAGCGCCGCGCCCATCAGGTTGGCCCATTCGAGGCTGGCGCCGCCCACCTTGGCGCCGGTCAGATCGACGCCTGCCATGTTGGCATGAGACAACTCCGCCTCTCTGAGATCGGCCTGCTGCATTGCGGCGCCGTGCAGGTTGGCGTGGTCCATGGGCACGCCCTTGAGACTGGCGCCTGACAGATTAGCGCCATGCAGGTTCACGTGCGACAGATCGAGCCCGTCGAGCACCACGCCCTGCAGGCGAGCGCCATGAAGGTTGGCATGTGTCACCTCGGCATCTCTGAGCCTGGCGGCTGTCAGGTCGGCGCCCATGAGGTTGGCGTGCTTGAGCATGGCGCCCTCAAGGTTAGCGCCACGCAGCCTGGCACGATTGAGGTTAGCGCCCTTTAGGTTGACGCCACGGAGATCGCACTCTGAGAGATTGGCACGTGACAGGTCAGCGCCGCGTAGGTCCATTTCGCGCAAATCGCGACCGCTCAGGTCGATACCAGCCAATCGTTTGCCCTGTACACGCTGGGCCTCGCCTACGTCCAGGCCCTCAAAGGCATCGCGGACCGCCTCGGTAGCCGCCTGAGCGGCCGCTTCAGCCGCTGCCTGTGCAGAGCCCATGGCCGACCGCACCGTATCTTGCACGGCTGGCTCGACCTCTTCCCACTTGGCAAAGGCGCGGTCGAGCCGTGTAGCCAGGCCATCAGGGCCGTCCATCAGGCGCTCGATGGCCTGGGCGACACGCTCGCCCAGCCGCTCACCCCAGCGCGCTGCCGACTCGGCTGTCGACGCTGCCTCACGACCCCAATCCTCTGCCGCCTGCTCATGGCGTGCTGCCTGCTCATCATCCAGCCCGAACGGCTCGGCCCCTTCTGACGGTTCCTCAGGTTCAGCGGCAGACGCTGTGCCGAGGCGCGTCGTCTCTCTTGGCCGCGAGAGCGGCGACTGCTCTGATGGCGCTGTGGCCTCAGTAGTCAACCGCCTCGTCTCAAGCGGCGCATCGGGTGTCACCTCGGCCAAGTCAGCAGCCCCTTCGCGCTTCAAGGACGCCAGCAACTCGTTTGCCTCCTCAACCGTTAGCTTGCCCTGCGAGAGCAGCTCGAGAATCTGAAGCTCCTGTTCGTTCATCTCACGACCCCTTCTCTACTCGTTCTCTGCGCTCAACGAGGCCAGCACAGCGGCCGCCTCTGAGGCAGCTAACTTGCCCTGCTGCACCTGCAACAGGACTTCGCGTCGTTTCTCGGCCAGCTGGTCCTCTTCCTCAGGCTCTTCAGCCTCGAGACCCATCGCTCGCACCACCTCGTTCAACCTGGCACGCAACGCCCAGTACGATTCTCCGCTCTCGCGAGCCATCTCACGCAGATTGCCGCGAGAACGCATGAATTCCTGGATAAAGAGCAGCGTCTGTTCATCCAATCGACAAAAGCTGCAAGGAGCGTAGTGGGCA
>JAAYDS010000367.1 GCA_012729155.1 Chloroflexota bacterium
CAAGACGGCGTCGGCATCAAAGGCGGTGCCGTCATGGAACTCGACGCCCTGGCGCAGCTTGAACGTCCACACCGTGCCATCGCTGTTTGCGGCCCAGCTCTCGGCAAGGGCCGGTTTGACGCGGGTGGTGCCGGGCTCAAAGCTAAGCAGCGAGTCGAACACCTGGCAGCCGATGTAGAAGGACTCGCCATCGGTCTCGTCCGCAACATCCAGACCGGGCGAATCACCGCTGCGGGCGATGATCAGCGTGTCTTTGGTGTAGCTGACCGGGTACCAGTAGTCGAACAACGGCGAAGCCGTATAACCCTCGAGGCCCTGCAGCGAGGCAAACACAGCGCCGTTATGCACCATGGGGATGCCGGGCACCACGTCATGGATGCGCTGGTTGGCCTCTTTGTAGAGGCGTTCGCGCTCGGCAAGATCCATCACGCTATTGGCCTCGTCCAGGATGTCGTACAGTTCCTCATCGGGCACGCCATCGGCCCACTGCAGGGTGTTGCCACTAAAGAAGGTGAACAGATAGTTGTCGGGATCCGGAAAGTCTGGCATCCAGCCCAACATGCACAGAGCGGGTTCGCCAAGGCGGGCCTTCTGCAGGTAGGTGCCCCAGTCGTAGCTCACGATCTTGGCGTCGATGCCAACGGCTTTGAGGTCGGCCTGAATCGCCTCACCCACCTTGGGGGGGTCAGGATAGTAGCCGCGCGAGACGGGCATCACCCAGAGGTCCGTCTCGATCCCGTCAGGATAGCCTGCATCCTCGAGGAGCTCGATAGCCTTATCTGGGTCATAGGCATAGTCCTCAAAGTCCTCATTGTAGCCCCAGAGAGCGGGCGGCATGAAGGATTTGGCGGCGATGCCGGTCCCGGGATAAAGGGCCTCTACGATCGCCTCTTTGTTGATGGCATGGGCGATTGCCTGACGAACCTCAAGCTTGGAGAAAGGCTTCTCGCCAGCCGCATCGACCCAGTCCTGGTTGATGGAGACATAGCCGATGCTCAGAGGCGGCAGCGCGTAGGTCACCAAGTTGGGGTCGGCCTCGGCTGTGGGGATGTCATCGATGTTCAGGTTGTAGGCAAAGTCAACCGTGCCGGCCTGCAGTTCGAGCAAGCGAGCGGTGGGCTCGGTGACCACGCGGTACACCAGCGTATCGATGCTCGGCTTGGTTGCACCCCACCAGTCAGGGTTGGCCTCGAGCGTAATCTTGTCGTCGGGGATCCACTCTTTAAAGACATAGGCCCCCGTGCCGACAGGGTTGTACATATAGTCCTCACCGAGGTCAGCCATGGCCTTGGGGCTGTGCATCGACATCATCGGCGTCGCAAGCTGGGCTGGCAGCGCCGGCTGCGGCGTGTAGAACTCGAACTGCACGGTATAGTCGTCGATCTTGCTGATCGACTTGAGGTTGCCCAGCGGCTTGGCCCCGGCCGCAATCGTATCGGCAATGACCTCTTCAGCCACGACTGTGGCTGCCCCCGCCTCGGGCAGGGCCAGCAGCCAGCCGATTTCGATCAGGTCGGGGTTCTCGATAAAGGCGTACTTGTCGTCATCTTCGTTGAGCTTGTTGGTCAGCTGGACGATCTCCAGGTAGCGATCGCCATCGCCGAGTTCAGCAAGCGCAATCTCAAAGAGGGTGTCTCCCGCCACAACGGTGTAGGTGCCAGCGGGTTCCTCAGCCGCTACAGGCACCACGGCGAGCAAGCTGATAGCCAGCATCGCCATTGCCAAAAGGATACGCACGGATTTCATGGGCCTCTCTCCTTCCTCAGTAACGCATAACCACCGGCACCCTACGGCTACATTCGCTGGCCCCCACAGATTCTAGGGTAGCCCTTGTACCGAGGGGATACATGAAAGCAGTCTATCAGCAGCCCGTAGCTCTGTCAAGGCGAAAAGCACCAGAAGACTAACGATTCCTGACGCTTTGTGCAATCTGCCAGTGTTTGGCCAGCGCCTTACGCGCTGGTATAATTCTCTTCATGAGTCATCAACGGTGATGGCGACGTCGTCGCGCTCAGATCAGTGGTAGACCACAAGGAGCAGAGACTATGAGCCACAGGTTGTTGGCGACCCGATACATGCTGCTGGGCTCCGTGTTGGGCCTTGCTCTACTGGTTGCCCTCGTCGGCTGCAGTAAAGGCGCTGACGGCGGCGATACGGGGCAGACACAGAATCAGCCCACAGCCACCAGCACTCTGGCCTTTAAGGTTGAGGTCCCCGTCACCGATACACCGACGCCCGTAGTGGTCAATGGTACGGTCATGCCGACGGAAACGCCCGCGCCCACTGGCACCGCCTTGCCGACGCGCACGCCTTGGCCCACCAAAGCTCCCACTTCTGCGCCGGCGGACGATCCTGCGATGGTATATGTGCCAGGTGGCTCCTTTACATTCGGCAGTATGGACAAGCCAGA
>JAAYDS010000368.1 GCA_012729155.1 Chloroflexota bacterium
GAACCTGCACAGCCTTAGGCCGGTGCGCTCGCGCCAACGTCGTGGCCAACCATGCTCACTCAGATCGTCCACGTCGAGGCCCATAGCCTCGCGCAACGTCTCGGGCCGAGAGTACGAGTCTTCAGTCCAGCAGGTTTCGGTGACAAAGAGCGGATCTTTGGTGGCGTTGTAGTAGTTGCCCCAGGTGTGAGTATCGCCAGTGGCGGGAGACTGCCCGCCCAGGCCACCATGAGGCGAGTTGGGCACGTAGGGTATCTCGGGCGCGCGCTCGGCGCAGACGCGAGGCAGCATCTCAGTGAATAGCCTCTCGCCGTAAAAGCGATCCAGTTCTTGCTGCCAATGCCACTCGTCCCAGCCCTGTTGCTGCTCATTGCCGCCGCAAAACGCCACGAGGCAGGCATGTGAGCGCATCTTGGCGACAAGATCGCTGGCCTCCGCCTCAGCACTGGCCATGAAGGCGGCATCATAGTCGGGGTAGGTGCTCGAGTGATAGAAAAAGTCCTGCCAGATCATGATCCCCAGCTCATCACAGCGCGCGAGAAATGCCTCATCCTCGGGCACGCCGCCGCCCCACAGGCGGATCAGGTTCATATTGGCGTTGAGCGCGAGTTGTAGCATCCGCTCGTACGCTTGAGGTGTTGCCAGCCCACGAATAGCATCGATGGGCATCATATTGCCACCGCGCACATATACGTCGCGGCCATTCACTTGCAGCTGAAAGGTCTCGCGGCCATTGGGCAGCGCGCGTACCAGCGAGACGGTCTTGATGCCCACGCGTCGTGTCAGGCTGTGCAGCAAGGCCCCATGGCGCAGCAGGCGCGCCTCAAGACGATACAGGTGCGGCTGTCCGTAGCCCGCTGGCCACCAGGGCCGTGGAGTCGGCACGACCAGGGGACAGACCGCCTCACCCGCAGCCACTGCTGCAACCACGCGCGCAACAGGCTCTGCGGCGCCCTCGGGGTACAGCGCGAACTCGACATCCTCTCCCTCAGCGGCTCCATACACCTGCGCCAGCAACCGCACCTCAGCCTGCTGTGCGCATAACACCTCGGTAACCAGACAGAGGTCAGAGATGTGGGCCTCAGGATAGAGCGTCAACCCGACGCTGCCGGGGATGCCAATGCCCAGCACATTCACACCCAGGTTGAGCAAGCTGGTGTTATAGCTACGCTGGTAACGCCGAATCAGCGAGCGATCGCGATGCGCGGTTGAACCGCTGCCTGTGGCGATTCTTTCAGAATCGGGAACCGCATGAGCGAGCATACGGCGGTGCGCCTTGACGTGCACAAGCAGGGTATTCTCACCAGCGTGCAGTCGATCGGGGGCTACGTAAAGGCGGCAAGGCCTGAGCATGTTGTTGCTGGTGCCAACGCACACACCGTTGAGCCAGACATCGGCATAGGTATCGATACTCTCGAACCAGAGCAAGGGGTGGTGCTCCGGCGCAGGGGCCTCTTCGAGCACGAAGGTTCGCCAATAGAGCCAGTCGCTGTCGGCGACCCAAGCCGCATCAGCTGCGGCCTGACGGCTGGATAAGGGGTTCTCGAGCCGCCCGGCAGACACAAGGTCATAGTGCACTGCGCCGGGCACCGCTGCCGGCACCCACTTGAGATCAAGATTCTGGATTGGGCCCGTGATCGGCGCACCGCTCCACCTGGCCAACTGCCATGCGCCAGCCAACGCGATGGTCTGCGCTTGTAGACTCAAGACGCCTCCCGATGGGCCCACAGCTCAGTCTCCGGGTTCAAGCACGGCGCC
>JAAYDS010000369.1 GCA_012729155.1 Chloroflexota bacterium
GTATCGAGCTCAGCTCTGCATCTGCAGCTGCACGTCGGGCTGGTCGATGTAGTAGAGGACGACGGCCGAGAGCAGAATCGAGATCGCAAACGTCACTGTCAGTTCGCCATTAAAGCCTGTGCCCACCTTATCAGAGGCCACCACATTGCTCACACCCATCAGCAGACGCACGAGGATGTTGAACCCCTGCACAAAGATGCTGGCCACGCGGCTCCAACCACGGCGCAGCAGCAGAGACACCCCCAGCAAAGCGAACAAGGCCACGAGCGGCGTCCACACCTCAATGCCCATGCCTTTGAGAGTGCCCAGTGGCATGATGACGATGGGAATGATCTGCAGTACGGCAACCAGTACGAGCCCCAGCGACGGCCTCTTCAAGATAGTGGCTCCTGTGTGAGATTTGACCGTTATTCTAGGGTACAGGGAGCAGCCTGTCAACCAGAGGCGGTCAGGTTTGAGACATCTCGCGCTCTCGCTGCACCTGTCGCCAGTGATAGCGGTAGAGAGGCGCCGCAATGACCAGCAGGGCGCCGTTACCCACCATCGACAGAACGGCATTGCGGCGTGCCCACTCGCGTTCGGCCGCCTGCTGCTCCTCGTAAAAGCGTGCCTCGGCCTCGGCGTCCAGGGGCTCTGCGTCTGGCATTTTGATAGCATACTGCGGATAGGGCCGCGGTTGAGGGTAGGCCATCTCAGTACCCGCTTTAATCAGGTTGACGCTGCCCACAATCATCATGACCAGCGTGATGAGGCAGACCATGTACAGATAGATGCTGCGTGGCGTCCAGAGCGTCTTCATCTCGTCTCCTCTTTGGGGGCTATGGTGGCCGCAACAGTGTTGGCGGCCGGCGTGGCCCTGGGCAACCTGGCGCGCAGCGCCAGCTCATAGAGGCGGCTGCGCACACGCACAGGCGTGGTCGGCGTGATGACGCCGATGAGCTCCAGCGCCGAGAGCGCAGCGTCGCTGCGAACAAAGCGTAGGCTTTCACCCGCCAACACCGCTTGCATGCTGGCCTGCAGGCCGGCATCGGCCATTACACGCTCCACCGTCTCGGCCAGGTGTCCATCCGAGGCCAGCATGTTGGCCACCGCGTCTTCGATGGCAGACGCGTCTATGCTTGCCGGCTGCAGCCGCTCGAGCCAGGCGCACAGCCGCATGGTCAGGTAGGGGTGGCCACCGGTCGCCTCGAGCACCAGGCGCGGCGCTTGCTCGTCGACGGGCACGCCCAGGCGGCTGAACTGACCCAGCGCGCCCGCCACCTGCCAGGCATCGAGTTCACCCAGATACAGCCGCTCGAACGAGCCAGGTTGCGAGTTGCGCCTGTTAAGCCAACCCTGCAAGCGCAACGAGCCCGCCAACACCACCAAATACTTGGCCAGAGGGCTGCCACCGCAGCGTGCCGTCAACAACATGCTGCGCAGAGCCCCCAGCAGGGCCACAGCCACATCTTCGGGCAGGCGGTCTACCTGGTCAACCAGCAGCGTGATGCGCGCGCTGGGGCTGGCTGCCGACAGGGCCTCAAGCACCCCCACCAGCTCTTCGGGCGTCTGCACGCGCGCCAGTTGTTCCTCGGCCAGCAGACTGGCGCTCACTGCGGGCTGACCAAGTATCCTGCTCGAAAGACGGCGCAGCGCCCCGCCCTGCCTGGCTGTCAGTCGGGCCCCAAGTTGCTGCGCGACTTCAAAGGCGAGGTGGCGACAACAGGTGGTGAGATCAGCATCGTGCAGCACGCCCAGGTCGCAGTACAGGCAGGCCTGCTCGGCCTGCAGCGCATCTTTGACCTGCAACAGCAGTGTGGTCTTGCCGCTGTACTGCGAGCCCAGCACAGCGATATACTGCGAGACGGCTGGCAGCCGCGCGCGCTTGAGTATCCGCGCCAGCTCATCGCGTCGTAGCATCAGGCCGGCATCCTGGCCTGCGCGCAAAGGCCTGCCCGTGAGAAAGCGGCTCTCACCCCCAACGACCGCCGGTTGCGTTGTAGCCGTCACGACAGATGCACCTGCGGCCTGCGAGGCGGATGACTGCCCGCTGGGCACCCACAGGTTACCCGAGAGTGAGCGCATGAACAGCACCGGCGCTCCCCAGTCGGCAGGCTCGCCGCCGGCGGTGCTCACGGCCAGGCGCCCCTCAGACATGCACTCATCCACCGTCAGATCGTGCGAGATGCCGCGATAGAACGCCCGCCCAAACTGCATGGCGGCATCGTCTTTGACGGGCCACTGCATAGCCACGACTGCGGGCATGTCGCCGCGCATCAGCGCCGCCGCCAGACCCATGGCCTGCCCGCGGGCCGTGTCGCAGGCGTTGAGAAAGACCAGTTGCGTGCGATAGCGGCACAGCAGGCGCGCCACAGCATGGGCCTCTAGGCGTGCCGACTCGCCGTTGGCGGTCTCGACCAGCAGCGCACCAGTCTGCCGCGTGGCATCGTACTCGCCATGCCCTACATAGTGCACCACCTCGGGCATGGTCTCCATCAGTCGGTCTTGCAGCCGCTGCGCCGTGGCGTGCTCGCACACACTCAGCACAATGCGCCCCTCGTCCACCAGCTCTTGCAGGGCTATCTGCAGCAGCTCAATCTCTCGCTCCCAATCGAGCGGCGCCTGATCACGAGGAGAGGCGGCCACCAGCAGCACGTGCAGCTGACCGGTTGCCACAGGCTCCGGCTGCGGGCTGGGTATGCGCGCGTAGCGCACCACCGACAAGCGACGGTCGTACACCAGATATTCCTGTCGCGCGGGATCATAAGCGAGCTCCCAGGGCAGCTGCGCCAAGCGCCAGTCATCGCTGTGTACGCGCAGGCGTAGGCCGCGGCGGCGATCGATAGCGCGCTGATAGCTACGGCTCCAGGCATCGCGAATCTCGCCCACCATGATGCTCTGCCAGAGCTGCTCACCGAGGCGCTGCGCGTTGCCTTCGGTGTAAAGCAGCCGCTCGCCCTGCCGCGCCGGGTCGATCTCGAGGCGTACACGCTGCGGTGGCGCCTCGCCAGCAGGCGAGTTCAGCACCTCGACCAGAGCGCTCCGGGAGGCAGGGTCCCAGTCAGAGACGCGCAGGTCCAGGCTCAAATAAAGCATCGGCTCCTTCTCACTCGTAAGCCCTCTTCGGGCCGGATTATAGCCGTCTGGCGAGATGAGCGTCAAACCTCGACCAGGGACTCTGCCGCTGGCAGCAATGCTACGAGCGGGCTATAATCGCTGCAGTCCTTTGAGGGGCAGAGCAGATGAACATCGACACGCTAAAGCAGCAGGTGGGTGTGTGCGCCGCCGAATTGGTGCAGGACGGCATGGTGGTGGGGCTGGGCAGTGGCTCTACGGCGCGCTTTGCGACGCTGCACCTGGGCGAGCGTCTGCGCCGTCACGAGCTGCATGACATCCTGGGCGTGCCCACCTCGATCGAGACTGCCACACTGGCCAAGGCCCTGGGCATCCCTCTGACCGACCTGGACGCTCAGCCGCGTGTCGACCTGACCATCGACGGCGCCGATGAGGTCGATCCACAGATGAACGTCATCAAAGGCCTGGGGGGCTTTTTGCTGCGCGAAAAGATCGTCGCCTACAGCACCATACGCCAAATCATCGTCGTCGACGACCGCAAGCTTTCGCCGCGCCTGGGCATCGTGAGCCCCGTGCCCGTCGAGGCGGTGCGCTTTGGCTGGCAGCGCACCCGCGACGCTGTGGCGCGCACGGGCGGCGAGCCCACACTGCGTCTGCGTGACGGCCAACCCTATGTCACTGACGAAGGCAACTATATCCTCGACTGCCGCTATGCCGAGCCCTTTGAGCCCCAGGCCCTCGCCGCTGCGCTGCATGCCATCCCTGGCGTGGTCGAACATGGCCTATTCCTCGGCATGGTGAGCGAGGTGATCGTGGCCACATCGCGGGGCATTGGCAGGCTCGATGCCGCTACAGGCCAGTTGTGTTTGACATCATAGGCGTCTCTGGTTACAATCTCGCAGTTTTGCACGAGAGAAGCGCAGCGACATGGACACATTGGCACTGTGGGAGGCGTTCGCGCCCTTGATGGGCGCGACCTTGCCATTGCGATAGCAGCGGAGACCCTCTGGTCTCCGTTTTTTTTGCGCCTTGTGCCAGTCACCCCGCTATGATGCGTTTGGCTCTCGTGCCGGGGTTTCGGTCGCGGCCGATGGTGGCCATCAAAGGCACAATGGTGTGGCAGACGAGCGTGTCGAATTGGTGGAAAGGAGATCTCTGTGGCTACCCAAACCAAACATGTCGGCTATCTGCCCCAAGACCGTCCGCCGTTTGCGGCAATGGTCGCCCTTGGCTTTCAGCACGTCATCACCATGTTCCCCGCGACGGTGCTGGTGGCCATCCTGACCGGCTTTGATGTGGGCGTCACGCTGTTTGCCAGCGGCCTGGCCACCGTCATCGCCCTGTTGGGCTCGGGCATGCGCATCCCGCTGTACTATGGTTCGAGCTTTTCGTATATCGCTGCCGTGGCGGCCATCGTCGGCGCCGAGGCAGGCGGCGTGCGGGTGGCCCAGGGCGGCATCATCGCCACCGGCGTGGTGTCGATTCTGGCCGGCCTGGTCATTCGAGCGGTGGGCAAAGAGGCGCTCGACAAGGTGCTGCCGCCCATCATCACCGGCTCGGTAGCCATCGTGATCGGCATCTCGCTGGCCAAGACAGCGCTCGATATGGCCTCGGCAGGCTGGCTCGTGGCCGCCTTTACGGCGCTGATGACGATCGTCTTTTCGGCGTATCTACGCGGCAAGGGCTTTGTCAGCATGATTCCGGTGCTGTTGGGGGCGCTGTGCGGCTATGTGCTCGCCAAGGGCATCGAGGCAGGGCAGTTCCTGTCCTCGTTGGGGCCTGCGCGCAGCATGATGACCTTTGGCGACGGCATGAACACGACGTTGCGACACATCTTTGCGCCGGTAGTAGCGGCCGAGTGGGCGCGCGTGCCCAACTTTACCCTGCCGGTGTTCAAGTGGTCGGCCATCCTGGCCATCGCCCCCATCGCCATTGCCACCATCCCCGAGTCCACGGCCCACCTCTACCAGATCAGCCTCTACGTCGACCAGCTCGCCGAGCAGTTGGGGCGCAAGCCGCTCAATATCAAGCGGCTCATCGGCCTCAACCTGATCCTCGACGGCGTGGGCGACGCCATCAACGGCTTTCTGGGCGGCTGCCCCGGCACCAACTATGGCGAGAACAACTCGCTGATGGCCATTACGCGCAACTACTCGGTGCCCGTTCTGGTGGCTGCCGGCGTGATCGCCATGGTGCTGGGCTTTTTCGGCAAACTGGCCGCCGTGGTCGAGACGCTGCCGACTGCCGTCACCGGCGGCCTGGCCATCTTTTTGTTCGGCGTCATCGGCCTGCAGGGCGTGGCGTTGATGCAGTCCGAAAAGGTCGACCTGTTCGACCCCAAACAGCTGGCCATCGGCGCTGTCATCTTGATCGTGGGCATCGGCGGCTCGATGTTCCCCGGTGGCAACCTGCCGCTGGCAGTTCCGGGCGTCTTTCCCGACGGGCTGCCGGCCATCGCCACCTCGGCGGTTATCGGCATTCTGCTGAACCTGGTGTTCTTGCTCTTCCCTGCCAAGAACCACAACTGACGCGACCGTCTGACATCGCTCGCGGGGGTCGAGCTCTGGCTTGGCCCCCGTTTGGCGTCTCTCTGGTGGCGGCGTACAGTAGGTCTTTGAGCACCATCATCACGGGTCCGAGCGCATGACACACCAACCGATCTTTCCGACGGGCAAGCTACCCCTCGAATACATGCAGAGACTGTTGGCTCAGTATGCCAGCAGCAACGGCCGCCTGATCGCCGGCCCTGGCGTGGGCGAAGACGTCGCCGTCATCGACAATGGCGACCGCTACATGGTCATCAAGACCGACCCCATCACCTTTGCCACCGATCAGATCGGCTGGTATGCCGTCCACGTCAACGCCAACGACGTAGCCACCAGTGGTGCCCAGCCCCTGTGGATGCTCAACACGGTGCTCTTGCCCGAGGGACACACCACGCCTGCCCTGGTCGAAGGCATTTTCGCACAGATTCACCAGGCATGCAGCGCGTTGGGCATCACGCCGGTGGGCGGCCACACCGAAGTGGTGCACGCTCTGTCGCGGCCCATCGTGGTGGGGGTAATGATCGGCGAGGCGCCCAAAGAGGCCCTGCTGACCACCTCTGGCGCGCGCGTGGGCGACCACATCGTGCTGGTCAAGAGCATCCCCATCGAGGCCACGGCGATCATCGCCCGCGAAAAGGCCCCCCTGCTGCGCAGTCTGGGCGTGTCTGCCGATACCATTGCGCGGGCACAGAACTTTCTCTTCGACCCCGGCATCTCGGTGCTCGAGCCAGCGCGCCTGGCCGCCAGTTGGCCCGGTGTGCACGCCATGCATGACCCCACCGAGGGCGGCCTGGCCACCGGCCTGCACGAGCTGGCCATGGCAGCAGGCATCGGCCTCGAGGTGCAGCATGAGGCCATCTCTTTGGCGCCGGAGGGGCGTATCCTGTGCGAAAAGCTGGGGCTCGACCCGCTGGGCACCATCGCGTCAGGAGCGCTGGTGGTGGCTGTGGCGGCCGAGCACTCGCAGGGGCTGTTGCGGCGGCTCGCCGATGCAGGCTATGCGGCGGCCATCATCGCTGAGGCCACACCGCCTCAAGAGGGCGTCTGGCTTTTGCGCCACGGGCAACGCGAACCACTACCGCTGTTCGAACGCGACGAGATCGCGCGCATCTTTTAGCGCTGAGACTTGAGCGCTTGCTGCGCCAGGGCGTCTGCAAGGGCTCGCTCCTGCTCCAGCGTCGTGATCTGGCCATCGAGCAGCGCCACGTGTACGCGATCGAGGATGGCGCGATAGATCGGCCCGGGCGGTAGCCCCAACGACCGCAGAAAGTGACCATCGACGCTTGGCGCCGTCGCGGCGAGCTCGCGTTCATAGAGATCGAGCCGCGCACGCACCACGTCTGTATCTGCCAGCACCGACAGCACAAAACGCGCCTCGCGCGAGTAGGGTTTGAGCAGATGGAAGAGGGTGCTGCGCAACATCGCCACAGCGCCCAGGTCTGACAGGCTCTCGCGCAGCGCTGCCACCTCGCCGAGCAGCCGCGCATCGCGGCTCGAGCAGTGCAGACGCGTCACCAGCGCGCTCAGCTCCCCAGCAGACATGCTACTGGTCAGCAATGCCAGATAGGCCAGGCCCAGGGCCGGAGCGTCGGGCTCCTGGTCGTCGCTGGCATCTGTCCCCCCCTCTTGTTCGGGCGCCGGCCAGACACAAAAGCGCTGCCGCAGACGAACGAACAGCTCGGCCATATCGCGCCCAAAGTGCAACGCAGGGTGGATGTGAGCCAACGCCCCCATGCGCCCCAGGCGTTCTAGCCCCTTCTCGGGCTCAGCCTCGGCCAGCAACAGGTAGATCTCGTGGCGTAGGCGCTCTCCGGTGACGTGGTCGAGCAGTTCGAGGGCATCGTCCATCAGCTTGGCCGTGCGCTCTTCGATCTCAAAGCCCAGCCGCTGCTCAAAGCGCACTGCTCTGAGAATGCGCGTGGGGTCCTCGACAAAACTCAGATTATGCAGCACCTGAATGCGCCGCTGCTGCAGGTCGCGCTCGCCTCCGTAGAAATCGAGCAGTTCGCCATAGCGCCCCCGATCGAGACAGATCGCCATGGTATTGATGGTGAAATCTCGCCGGTACAAGTCTTGCTTGATCGAGCTGCGCTCAACGGTGGGCAGCACCGTGGGCCGCTCGTAGAACTCGGTACGGGCCGTCACAAAATCCAGCGCGGCGGGCACGCCATCAGGGCGATCGTCTGGCAGGATGATCTTGGCGGTGCCAAAGCGGCCATGGCTGCGAACACGTGCGCCCAGGCGTGGGGCCAGTTCACGCGCCATGTGGATGGCGTCGCCCTCGACCACCAGATCGAGATCTAGCGTGGGGGCCCCCAGCAGCAGGTCTCTCACAAAGCCACCCACCACATAGAGGGCATAGCCGAGATCGTTGGCCACGTCGCGCGCTGTGAGCAAAAGCTCGCGCAGGCCGCCCGGCAACGCCTCATCCATCAGCCTGGGGATGCCATTGGCCCGTGAGGTGCGGCGGTTGGGCGTCCATAGTTTGATCAGGTCGGTGCGGGTGACAATGCCCACAAACCGGCCGTCCTGCACCACGGGCACCTGCCCCAGGCTGTGCTCCATCATCACCTGCTGTACGCGCTCTACCGGCATCTCTGGGTCGACGCTCACCGAGCCGGTGTAGAGCACAGTACGCACCGGCATCTCGCCCAGGCGATGATGCAGGGCGCGGTCGATATCGCTACGAGTGACGATACCGACCAGCCGCTCGTCCTCGCTGACCACAGGAAAGCCCTCATGGCCATACCGCCGCATGAGCTGGGCCGCATCGCGAATGGTGATGTCGGCCGACAGCGTGTGCACATTGGTCGACATGATCTGGCGCACCCGCACGGGCGGCGTGGTCGCCTGGGCCAGGGCGTCCAGCAGCTCGCGCTGCAGGGTGGCCACGTCGACGTCCTCGACGCGCGCCGCAGCCGCCTTGTCGTGCCCGCCGCCGCCAAACTGCCGCAGCAGGGCGCCCACATCGATGGCATCGGTGCTGCTGCGCGCAATGACCTGAATATCGCCCTCGAACTGGGCCAGCATCAAGCAGGCGTCGGGCTCGTACACGCTCATCAGCGAATGAACCAGCGCCGACAGCTCATCGACATAGCGATCGAGAACGATGGTAGCGAGGCACACGCTGCGCCCCGCTACCGAGTGCATCTGCGCCGTAACGAGCAGCGTGTCGAGCACCTGCCGCTGCTCGGTGGTCAGTGGCCGCGAAAGAAACTCGTTGAGCAGCTCCAGGTCGGCGCCGGCCTCGAGCAGCCAGGCCGCGGCGCGCGCATCGCGGTGGGTGGTGGTCAAGAAGGAGAGCGCCCCCGTGTCCTCATAGATACCCATCAGCAGCAGCGTGGCGCCCACCCGCGTCAACGCCACTTGACGTTCGTGGATCCGCTCGAGCAGCAGCGTGGTGCAGGCTCCCACCGTCTCGCGCTGGATGATGCTGACCTGCTGATCCTGCTCTTGCAGTTCATGGTGGTCGATCACCTGGATATGCGTGCGCGGCGACATACCACGCATGGGAGAGATGGCCTGCGTATCCACCAGCAGAACATCGGTGATGGTGCGCCGCCCGATGCGCTCGCGATCGCCAAAGGGCAGCTCGTCCTGATACAACATGGCATAGTCACGCACGTTGCGGTTGAGCTTGATCGGCAAGATCACGTCATGGTCGGGATAGAGCAGGCTGGCCGCATACATGGATGCCAGGGCGTCCATGTCGGCGCGCTCGTGGCTGGTGATGATCTTCATCGCTGGCGCCTGGCCTTCCAACGGCTCCTCAACATCCTCGCTCAGAGGTCCTCACTCTCCCTGCTCGTCATTGTCGTTCAACAGCTCGTCGAGTTCGCTCCAGGCCTGATCGAGCGGCACAAAGGGGCGCTCTACAAAGTCAGCGGCGATCGACGACAGATAATCCTTGACGCCCAACTCTGCGTGTTTGGCATCCAACTCGTCGATCTTGGTCACCCAGGCATCGACCAGGTTCTGAGCGCGTTCTTCGAGGTCCGACAGGTCCAGGCCCAAGCCAAACATATAGTCGATGCGCCGCATCAGGTCGTACCAGCTTTTCCAGTCCTCTTCGACGCGCATGGCCTGCACGGTGATGCCCATACGCACAAACTCGTAGGCAGGCGAAAAGGCGTTCATTGCTACCATCTCGATGCCGCGCAACTCGGCATGGTAGGCCAAAAAGCTGCCGATTGTGGTGCCGCCCTCATAGTTCGAAAAGCGCACCGCATAGCGACCAAGCTCTTGGCGCAGGCGCGGCAGGCTATAGACGCACGAGACTTCGCGCTCCTTCTCAAAGGGCATGGCGCCATAGACACCGCCCACGCTCACCACGCGACGGATGCCGACCTCTTGCACCAGGTCGAAAAAGGCGTTGGCATAGGCCTTTTCATTGAGATGGGGCTCTTCGCCCAAGAAGATGTACAATCCTTTGTCGCCGATATGAGTGAACCAGAGTTCGTTGCGGTGCTCAGACATGCTGACGCAGTGCCCGTTCTTGAGCTTGACCTGCGGCCGCATCAGGTGATGTGTGCCTGGCATCTGAAAGAGATAGCACTCGTCACCCTTGATCTCTGCCACGCGGCGGGCGCCCAGTTGCTCGATCAGGTAAGCGGGCAAGCCCGACGAGTTCTCACCGGCATCGGCCCACTGCTCCCAGCCTGCGATCATATAGTTGACCTGGTTGAGTGGCCGCTCGTACAATCGTATCATCTCATTCATCTTGCGGCGCCTTTCTATCAGAGCCCGCTGCCGCATTCTGCCAGGCGGCGGTAGTTGATTGTGCCTGTTCTCAGGCCACGGGTCAAACCTATGCCACAGCAATCTGCAGATGACATCCTGGCACGCTTCCTGCCGCCTGTGGCGGCCTGGTTCCAGCAGCAATACGGCGAGCCGACGCCGCCACAGGCGCTGGGCTGGCCGGCCATCGCCGCTGGTGAGCATACCCTCATCCTCTCGCCCACCGGCTCGGGCAAGACCATGGCTGCCTTTCTATGGGGCATCAACCAGGTGGCCAACGACCTGCTAGAGAACCCCGACCTCGAGGGCGTCCAGATCCTCTACGTGAGCCCTCTCAAAGCGCTCAACAACGACATCGCCCGCAACCTGCGCGAGCCGCTGCGCGGTATCCGCGAGGTGGCTCGTGAGCTCGACCTGCCGTTGCCGGCCATTCGCAGTGCCGTTCGCACCGGCGACACCTCGGCCAGCGACCGTCGCAAGCTCGTCACCGATCCGCCGCAGATTCTGATCACCACGCCCGAATCGCTCTATCTCATCCTCACCAGCCCGCGCGCCCGCGACATCCTGCGTACCGTGCACTCGGTGATCGTCGACGAGATCCACACCCTGTGCGGCAGCAAGCGCGGCGTGCACCTGGCCCTGAGCCTCGAGCGCCTGCAGCATCTGACCGAGAGACCCTATCAACGCATTGGCCTCTCGGCCACGCAGCGTCCGCTCGACGAGGTGGCGCGCTTTCTGGTGGGCCAAGATTGGGACGAGAACGACGAGGGCGTAGAGCAGCTCGCCTCACGCCCCGTCACCATCATCGACGCTGGCACCCTCAAGCCCCTCGACCTGCAGGTGGTTACCCCCGTGCCAGACCTGCAAAAACCCCTCGCCGGCTCCATCTGGCCTTCGCTCATCCCCGACGTGTTGACGCGCATCCGCAAGAGCCGCACCACGCTGGTGTTCGCCAACAGCCGCCGTGGCGCTGAGCGGGCTGCAGACCGGCTCAACGAGCAGTTCGCCCTCGAAGACCAAGAGGTGGTGGCGCCGGGCTCGCCCAACGCTCTGCTCGAGCAGGGCACGCCGCGTGGCGAAGGGATGTTTGGCACAGGCCGCGCTGGGGGGCCCTTTAGGGCGCATCACGGCAGCGTCTCGCGAGAGGTACGCCACGAGCTAGAAAAGGCGCTCAAACAGGGGCAGTTGCCGGCATTGATCGCTACCTCATCGCTCGAACTGGGCATCGACATTGGCGCCGTCGACCAGGTGCTCCAGATCCAGTCGCCGCGCAGCGTGTCTCGCGGGCTACAGCGCGTGGGGCGCTCGGGCCACCTGGTAGGGCAGACCAGCGTGGGCCGCATCTATGCCACCTACCGTGAAGATCTGCTAGATGCCGCTGCCGTGGCCCATGGCATGCTCACTGGCGATATCGAGCCCACCTATACGCCCGCCAACTGCCTGGACGTGCTCTCGCAACAGATCGTGGCCATGGTGGCCGTCGAGAACTGGCCGGTCGATGCCCTCTATCAGCTCGTGTGCCAGGCCTATGGCTATCAAGAGTTGACCCGTGAGGCATTCGAGGGCGTGCTCAAGATGCTCAGCGGCGGCTACCCCCCTGAACGCTTTGCCGAGCTGCGCCCACGCATCGTTTGGGATCGCGTCAACCAGATGCTCTATGCCCTGCCAGGCGCCAGGCTGCTGGCCATCCGCAATGGCGGCACCATCACCGACCGCGGGCAGTTTCGTGTCTACCTGCCCGACGGCAAGACGCTGCTGGGCACCCTCGATGAGGAGTTTGTCTTTGAGACGCAGGTGGGCGACGTCTTTACCCTGGGCACGGGCACCTGGAGGGTCACCGAGATAACCGAGGATCGTGTGGTGGTGGCCGACGCCGCCGGCAACATGCCCCGCATGCCATTTTGGCGTGGCGATGCCCCGCGGCGCGACTATTACCTGGGCCAGCGGCTGGGCGCCTTTCGGCGCGAGTTGGCGATGCGCGTGGCAGCGCTCGACCTGCTGCCAGACAGCCCCGAGGGCGAATGGCCCGTCGAAACCGAGCCCCTGGTGGCCTGGCTGTGCGACGAGTACGCCCTCGACAAAAGCTCGGCGCGCAACGCCATCCTTTATGTGGGCCAACAGATCGCAGTGCTGGGGGCCATCTCGTCAGATGACACCGTGATCGTCGAGCTGTTCACCGACGCCCTGGGAGACCAGCGCATGGCCGTGCACTCGTGCTTTGGCGGGCGGGTCAATAGCGCCTGGGCGCTGGCCCTGGCCCACGCCATGCGCGACGAGTATGACTTGCAGGTCGAGACACAGGTCAACGACGATGGCATCCTCTTTCGACTGCTCGAGGCCGAACGCGAGCCCCCCACCGCCTTGCTCTCGCACCTGGGCCCCGAAGAGGCCCGCGAGCGCCTGCTGCTCGAGTTGCCCAGCTCGGCCGTCTTTGGCGCCCATTTCCGCATGAACGCCTCGCGGGCGCTGCTACTGCCCTCGACACGCGGCGCCAGCAATCGCACGCCCTTCTGGCTGCAGCGCCTGCGTGCGCGCGATCTGCTGAGAGCCACCCGCGGCTATGACGACTTTCCCATCATCGCCGAGACCTACCGCGATTGCCTGCGCGACGTGCTCGATCTGCAGAGCCTGCTAGACGTACTCGCTCGCATCCAGCAGGGCGAGATCCGCGTGGTGGTGGCCGAGACTGTGGTGCCCTCGCCCCTGGCTGCCGGCCTGCTCTTTGAGTTTGCTGCCATCAACCTCTACGAAGACGATACCCCCAAAGAGATCCGCCAGATGCAGGCGCTGGCGGTCAATCGCGAGCTGCTGGGCCAGCTCCTCGATGAGGGTCTGCTGCCAGACCTGCTGCGGCCCGAGGCGATCGCCGCCGTCGAGCAAGAGCTGCAACACCTGGCCGACGGCTATCGCGCCCGCAGCGTCGACGAGCTCGACGTCATTCTGCGCGATCTCGGCGACCTGACCTCGGATGAGGTCGCAGAGCGCAGCCTGGGCGATGGGCGCGCCTGGCTGCTGCAACTCGCCGCCCAAGGGCGCGCCCTGCAGGTGCCCGTGCCCGGTGAGGTGGCGCATACCGATCGCTGGATCGCCGCCGAGATGTACAGCCTCTACCGCGATGCCTGGGCCCTGGGCGGGCCGCCTCCAGCATGGTTGCCCGCCGAGTTCATCTCTGCACGGCGCGACCGTCGCCAGGCACAAGAGATCATCTTGCGGCGCATGCTGCGCACCCATGGCCCTCTGACGCGAGGCGACATGCTGGCGCGCTATGACGTGGCGGAGGCTTGGCTCGATGCTTGCCTCGAGCGCATGACAACCGAAGGGCGCGCCGTCACCGGCTATCTGACGCCTGGCGCCGCCGAGCGTCAGTGGTGTGACCGCCAGGTGCTCGAGCGCATCCATCGACGCACGCTGGCAGTGCTGCGCAAAGAGGTGCAGCCCGTTTCGATCCCTGCGTTGGCTGATTTCGAGCTGCGCTGGCATGGTCTGCACCCATCTCATCGCCCACACGGCCCAGAGGCGCTGGCACACGTGGTCGACCGTCTGCGGGGCAGCCTGTTGCCAGCCGAAGTGTGGGAACGCGACGTACTGACGCTGCGTCTGGGCCAAGATGCCGCCGGCGTTCTCGATGGACTCACCACAACCGGGCAGCTCGTCTGGTTGGGCCAGGGCGGCGCAGCGCGCCACCTGACGGTGCGCCTGGTTGAGCGGGGAACAGCAGGCATGTATGCCCGCCCCGAGACCGACGAAAGCGCCCTCAGCACCGAGGCTCAACAGGTGCTAGCATTCATGCGAGCCGAGGGCGAGAGCTATCCCCAAGACCTCGTCACTGCCCTGAGCCTGGGCCGTCAGCAGGTCGAGGCAGCGCTGGTCGAGTTGGCCCTGGCGGGCCTGGCCAGCAGCGATCGGTTTGAGGATGCGCGCGCCATGGTGGCGCATGCCGGTCGATTTACCGCCTCGGGCGGCCTCACGAGCGCGCTTGACCAGGACCTGGCCGCCTGGCGCGCCAGCCGCCCTCAGTCTGAACCGCCCGCCCCGGCGCGCAACGGCTGGCTGGCTGCCTATCAGCGCGAAGCCGCCTCGCGGCGTGGCGCAGGGCGCGAGGCTGAGGGCGAACCCGTCGGCGTTCTGGTGGGGCGCTGGGGGCGCACCGACCGCTTTGCAGTGCAGGGGCCCCAGCGCACCGCCAATGACGTCGCCGACCATCAGGTACGCCAGCTGCTGTGGCGCTACGGCATCGTCTGTTACGAGTTGTACTCTCGCGAAGAGGGCTTGTTGCCCTGGAGCGAGCTGCAGCGCCAGCTGCAAATGCTCGAGCTGCGCGGCCAGGTGCGGCGTGGCTACTTTGTGCGTGGGCTGCGGGGCATTCAGTACGCCCTGCCCGAGGCCGCCCAACAACTGCGCGAGTGGGCCGGCGCCAACGCGCCCGGCCGTGGCGCGCTGACGCTGGTCAACGCCACTGACCCCGCCTACCTCTATGGAGCGCTTGAGGCCGAGCAGGTCGAGGTGCTGCGCTGCGCCCGACTGGCATCGAACCATATCGTCCTGCAAGACGGCGTACCCATCCTCATCTATGAGCACGGCGGGCGCCGCTGGCGGGCCCTGGCGCAGTGTCTGCCAGAGACGGTGTCGCAGGCCGTACAGCTGCTGCGTGAGCACCTGACGGCCCCAGGCGGGCTGTGCCACCGCCCCAAGCGCGTGTTGGTCGAATCATGGGATGAGCAGCCGCCGCTGGGCAGCCCGGGTGAGGAGCTCTTGCGGGCACTGGGGTTCAGGCCCGAGGGCGTGGCGATGATCTGGGATGGGCTCTAGCCAGACCATTGACATGATGCGTATGGGGGGTATACTTACCGGTATGGTCAAACAAGGACGGATCGAACTCCACAGTCACACGCTCTATTCAGATGGCGAGCTGCTGCCGTCAGAGCTGGCCCAACGGGCCGCTATATGCGACCATGCCGCCATCGCCATGACCGACCACGCCGATGCCAGCAACCTCGGCGACCTGATCGAGCGGCTGCGCCGCTTTGTGGCGCAACAACCCGCTGACTGGCCGTTGCACGTGCTGGTGGGCGTCGAGTTGACTCACGTGGCGCCAGGGTCCATCGCCAAACTGGCGCGCCAGGCCAAGCGTCTGGGCGCCGAGTGGGTGGTGGTGCACGGCGAAACCATCGTCGAACCGGTGGCCGCCGGCACCAACCGCGCCGCCATCGAGTGCCCCGAGGTGGACCTGTTGGCCCACCCTGGCTTTATCACCCTTGAAGAAGCCCGCCTGGCCGCCGAGCGCGGCATGATCGTCGAGATCACCGGGCGCAAGGGCCACTGCCTCACTAACGGCCATGTGGCGCAGACCTGCCGCGAGGCAGGCGCCTTGATGGTGGTTGACACAGACACCCACGCTTACAACAATCTCATCACCCTGGATGAGGCGCGGCAGGTGGCCCTCGGTGCAGGGCTGACCGCGGCCGAGGCCGAGGCAGCCGTCGTGACCACCCCGCAGGCCGTTGTACAGCGGATTCTGCTGCGCCGTCACACCCATTCTGCCTGATCGCTTGCGAGGAAGAGCCATGCCATATCCCGCCATCCCCACACAGGTCAAGTGCCCCCAGTGCGGCCGTAGCTTTATGGCCGAGATCACCACCATCATCGATGTGGGCGCCGACCCCGAGAGCAAAGAACGGCTGTTGCGCGGACAGATCAACCGCGCAGTCTGCCCCGACTGCGGCGCCGGTGGCCTGCTGAGCTCGCCGTTGCTTTATCATGACCCGGCCAAAGAGCTCTTGCTCACTTATATGCCCGCCGAGCTGGGCCTCTCCAATGACGACCAGGAGCGCTTTCTGGGGCGCCTGGTCAACACTGTGATGGACAGCCTGCCGCCCGAGCAACGCAAGGGCTACTTTTTGAGGCCGCGCACCCTGCTCACCTTTGAGAGCTTGCTCGACACCATCCTCGAGGCCGATGGCATCTCCAAAGAGGCGCTGCAGGCCCAACGCCAGCGCATGAGCCTGCTGAACCAGCTTATCGCCGCCGTCGATGACGATGCCACCCTCGACCAGTTGGTGGCCGACCACAAGGCCGAGCTGAACTATGAGTTCTTCTTACTGCTGGCCGAGGTGATCGAGGCAGAGCGCGAGCAGGGCCAGCCCGACGATGCCTTTGAGCAGCTGCGCGACAAGCTTCTCGAGAGGGTCAACCCCGCCATGCCACAGGCAGCCGCGCCCGATGCAAGTTACGATCAGGTGGCTGATCTGCTGCTCGAGTCGCTAGACGGCGAGGCCTGGCGCGCCAACGTGGCGCTCAACTATGAGCGGCTCGATTATGGTTTTTTCCAGCGCCTCACGGCGCGCATCGAGGCCGCCGAGGGCGAGCAGAGAGACCACCTGCTAGAGTTGCGCGAAAAGCTGCTACAAGAGCTGGATGCCCTACGCAACGCCTCACAGCAGGCGCAAGATGACGCCGCGCTGCTCATCATGCAGCTGCTAGAGGCCGACGATCTGGCGGCAGCCGCGACCGAGCACCTCCGCGAGTACGATGAGGCCTTTTTTGTGGTGTTGCAGCGCTACCTGCGCACAGCCCAGCAAAAGGGCGACACGCGCCGCGTCGAGCGCCTGCAGCGCCTGATGGAGGCGGTGCGCAACGCCATTGAGGGCCAGTTGCCGCCCGAACTGCGGCTGATCACACGGCTATCTCGCGCTCAATCGCTCGAAGAGAGCGGCGCCATCCTCGAAGAAAACCGTTCGCTGCTCAACGATGCCTTTCTGCAGCAGTTCGACGCCTATCTCGACTCGGCCAAAGAGCAGCTGGGTGCCGACGAACTGGCGCGCCTGCATGAGATCCGCGAGCAGGCCCACGCCAAGATGACCATCCAGCGCGGCTAGCGCACTTCGTCTCGTAAGAACGCGGCGAACACGCGGTTGCCCAACAGGCGACCGCGTGGTGTCAGCCGCATACCCTGCGCATCGGCCAGCAGCAACCCCTGCGCTTGCTGAGCAGCGATGACGTCGGCATACACCTGGCGGGCATCTACACCAAAGCGCGCGGTGAGCCACGCCCAGCTGACGCCGCGCACCAGACGCAGCCCCAAAACCACCGTCTCATCCAGGCGCTCGGCGGGGTTCAGCGTCTCCTCAGACGCGATAACACCCTCACCGGCCGCCAGCGCATCGAGATAGCGTAACGGGTGTTCGAGAGCTACCGTACGCCGTTCGCCATCGAAAGACGCCGCCGCCGCGCCCAACCCCAGGTAACGCTCGTTGTGCCAGTACAGCAAGTTATGGTGGCAGGCCAACTGCGGGTAGACGCGCTGCGCATCGCCCGGCGAGCGGCGCGCCCAGTTGGATAGCTCATACTGCGCATAGCCGGCGACCTGCAGCCGTTCGGCGGCCCAGGTATACATGTCGGCGGCCAGGTCGTCATCTGGCTCTGGCAACAGGCCGTCAGCGACGCTGGCGGCCAGCGGAGTGCCCTCTTCGAGGCTGAGGCCATAGAGCGAGAGATGCTCGGGGCCCAGCGCCAGGGCCTGCTCGAGCGACGCCTGCCAGTCTGCCAGGCTTTGCCCTGGCAGACCGTAGATCAGGTCGAGGTTGATGTTGGTCAGGCCCGCCTGCCGCGCCGCGGTCACCGCGTGCACCACATCGGCAACGGTGTGGATGCGGCCAAGCATGGCCAGCTCGTGGGCCTGCATGCTCTGCACGCCCAGGCTGAGGCGGTTGAC
>JAAYDS010000370.1 GCA_012729155.1 Chloroflexota bacterium
GCCCACCTTGCCAGTAGCGCGCGCCCGCACCACATGGAACACCTGGTCTGCCATGCCCGCTAGCGGGTGATAAGCGTAGATCAGGTACGCGTCATCGCAGGCATGCCCGGTTTCCTCTTGGGCCTCACGCAGCGCCGCTTGCTCAGGCGTCTCCGCGGGCTCCATGAACCCGGCAGGCACCTCCCACTGAACGCTGTCGAGGGCATAACGATAGGCTTGTACCAACAGGATGCGGCCAGCATCATCCTCGACGAGGGCCGCCGCAGCCTGACGTGGGAATTCGAGCACATGATAGCGCTCCACAATCCGACCGCCTGGCATACGCACACGATCGCGGTGCAGATTCACCCAGGGGCAGCGGTAGATTGTCTCACGTGAGAGGCGTTGTGGTCGATCAATCATGGGCGTCCTCGCATCGCAGCGCGATCCACTCGGCACGCAGGTCAGTGGGCGAGCAGTAGTGGCATGGCCGAACCTCTTTGCCTGGGCATCAGCGCCACTTTACTGCGATGACGCTGTGCGCGCAAAGGCAGTTCTCGATGAGCCGCCAGGTCTGTTGTGATAAGCGCCCTCAATAAGGCCTTGACATATATGCAGAGTTTGCTAAACTTGCGTAAGGACATGTGTGCCGGATGGGGTGAGTGAGGCAAGCTCCAGGGCTTGCCTCACCTCGTACGCTTCAGACGCTGCCCGCAACAGACTGAGGCGATGGCCTTGGCGGCCGTGGTGCAATATGGCGGTGCCCAGGCTCTGTGTGCCCCGACGCACAAGGAGACTGTGCACTGCCAACCTATCGCTACAGCTGATGTCGAGCCCGACAAGGCTCTACAGGGTCAGGGGGTGCTCATGCCTCGTGCAAACCCAACCGGTGGCCCTGGCGCTGTCATGGTTGAGTCATGCGCCCGCATAGAGGCCATTGTCTATTGCTCACCCCAGCGCTATCATAGAGGCAAGATCGGCCATGCCAATCTGTAAGGCGCTGTTGGCCGACTATCATTGCTCAACGGGAGCGCCGCGGGCCGTGCCCCGAGAGATTCGCCCATCTGACGTTCTAGAGAAGGAGTGTGATCGATGCTGAACGCCCCTCGCAAGATCACCTGGTGGATCGCAGTCGTCATCGCGCTATTGAGCGCCATTCTGGTCGCTGCTGGTCAGGCGACGTCAGCGGCCCTGCTGGCGCTGATCGGCCTGCTCTTGATGATCATCGCCACCAAGCTTGTTCGCCTCTAGGCCACTACTGACAGGCGGCGCGCTCGCAGGCCCGCAGCGTGCCGCCTGTCGGCCTCAGCCCAGCCGATGGCCGGTACCATCGCCGCCCAGGCCAATCAGCCCGAGCGTCTTGCCTGTGGGCGTGGTCTCCAAGTCCTCGACAAAAGCCACCTCGAAAGTGATCTCCTCTCCCATGCGCTCCGTCAGGCCAGCGACCACTCGCGCGGCCAGTGCCTCGCGGTCGCACGCATCAGCCACCACAAGCCGTACCTCAAAGCGCTCGGGGGCATGTTGCACCACCTGAAAGCGACGCATGCCGCCCACTGCGTACAAGATCGCGGTCACAGCCTGGGGGTGCAACAGCACGCCGTTGGGCAGGTGCACCCACTCTTGTGTGCGCCCCTGCACAAAGTCGACCCGCGGCAGCGTGCGCCCGCAGGGACAGCCGTCGGGCAGCCATCGCAGCATGTCGCCGATGCGCACGTTCAACAGCACCATGCCGCGGTTGACCAGGTTCGAGACTAGCGCCTCGCCCGTCTCGCCAGGGAGTAGGTCAGGGCCATCAGCATCGA
>JAAYDS010000053.1 GCA_012729155.1 Chloroflexota bacterium
AGGTAGACGATCAGATCGTGCACGGTGGCGTGCCCTGCCAGGGCCAGCGCCTGGTCGGCGTGGGCCATGGCCTCACCGTAGCGCCCTGCATCGCGCAAGAGCTCGGCCAGGTTGGCGTGCGCATAGGCTTGCAGGCGCTGATCTTGCCCGCTCTCGGCCTCTTCCAGGCTCTCGCGCAGGCGAGATTCGGCCTCGACATACTCGCCCAGATGGTGGTTGACCACCCCCAGCCCCTGCAACGTCAGGGCCATCGAAGACGGCGTGCCCACCTGCCGCCAATGCAGCAGCGCCTCGTGGAACGAGGCCAGCGCCTCACGCAGCCGACCGGCGCGCACCAGGGCATTGCCCAGGTCGTGAGCGATGTAGGCTGCGTTGGTCTCATCGCCCTCGTTGCGGGCGATGCCGAGGGCGTTGCGCAGGTCTAGCAGGCCACGCTCATCTACCTGCATCAGGCGGCAGATGCCGCGGTTGAGCAGGGCCATCATCCGCGCCCAGTGATCATCTGGTGGGGCAATGCTGAGGGCCAGCTCACAGTTCTCGATGGCGGCTGTCGGGTTGAGCTGTAGTCTGGCGACGACCGCCAATTGCACCAGTGCACGGGCGGTGCTATAGGCGTCGCCAGTGCGCTCACCAATGGACTGCACGCGCAAGAGCACTTCGGTGGCGGCGCCCCAGTCGCCCAGCTCGGTGAGGCCCTTGGCGCGGTAAAAGAGCAGCCGCGGATGCAGTTCAAGCATTTCGTCGGGCAGGCGGTCGATCCAACCCGATAGTTCGCCGCGCTGCCCCTGTTCAAAGGCCTCTTCAGCGGCCATCTCGAGCAGTGTGGCGGCGCGTTCATAGGCCTCGGCCTCGAGAAAGCGCTCGATGGCCGCGGCCCAGTCTCCCTCGGCAGCCACCAGATCGCCAGCGGTGAGGCTCAGCTCACGAAAGCGGTCAGGCTCTTCAGATAGGCGTTCTCGCAAAAAGTGGCGAAAAAGCTGGTGATAGGCAAATGAGCGCCCGCCGGCGGTGGGATAGGTGAACAACGACTGCCGCACCAGCGAGGTCAGCATCTCGGCCGAGTTGGTGATGTTCAGCAGGGCGTTGCAGGTGGCCGGCGTCATCTCTTCGAGCAGGCTGCTGCCCAGCAAGAACGATTGGACCGCTGGCGGCTGCTGTTGCAGCACCTCGGCAGCCAGATAGTCGAACACGGCATGGCCGGCGCCGGTGAGGCGGATGATCTCTTGCACCGAGGTGTTCAGCTCGACCTGAGCCGCCAGCAGCACGCCGGTGACCCAGCCCTCGGAGCGCTCGAGCAGGCTGTCTAGCTGTTCTTCAGTGATGCTGGTGTGACCCAACTTGGTCAGCAGCTCGCGCATCTCGTCGCGAGCAAAGGCCAGCTCTTGAGCCGTAATCACAAAGCTCTCTTGGCGCGCAGCCAGGCGGGTGAGGTTCAGTCTGGTGGGCATGCCGCGCGAAGCGAGCAACAGGTGGCAGTTCTCGGGGAGATAGCTCAATAGCAGATCGATGAGACTGTTGACGGCCACAGAGGAGCTGACTTCATGAAAGTCATCGAGCACCAGCACAAAGTAGCTGTCGAGCTTTTCCATAGCGCTGATCAGCAAGCGCCCCAGCAACTCGATATCGCCATAGGCTGCGGGCAGATCGAGGTCGCCGCCGAACTCTGGGAATTGCACGCGGATGGCGGCGATCAGATAGGTGACAAAAGTGGCCAGCCGAGCATCGTAGGGGTCAAGCGTGAGCCAACATGTGGGCATGTCGGCTTCCTGGCAGAACTCTGCCAGCAATGTTGTTTTGCCGTAACCTGCGCCCGCGCTCAGGATGATGAGCTTACGGTCGATATGGCGGTGAACAAGGTCCACGAGCCGCCGTCGAGGGCAGAAGGTTTTGGGGAGGCGTGGCGAATGGATCTTGCGTTCGATTATCGGGACAGTGTTATTCATCAGAAATCCCGCTCAACATCGGTCTCGACCGAACGTGGCCGTAGTCTACACAGAACGCGCGCAAGCTCCAACCGAGAGAAAACAACACGGGCACATGATCACATGTGCCCGGTAATGATTGCAGCGACTGCTAAGCGGCAGTCCAATCGGGGCAGGTCATCTCATCGGGGCATTTGGGGCACTGCCGCTTGAGGGCGGCGCCAGAGAGCAGGCGCACATTCACACTGGCCGGTATGGATTTGGCACAATAGCCATATCCCTCGACCATCACGTACTGCTTGCAGTCGGGGCAACGCTGCCCTTTGTTCTTCTTGCCGAACAGACCCATTGTTCGTCTCCTTCTGAGTGAGATGTAGGTCAACCATACGATCCTGCTCACTGGATAACATAAACTATAGCCAAACCGCGCCAGAGGCGCAAACAGGCGGCGCTAGATGATCAACATACTATCGCCCAGGCTATAAAAGCGATAGCGCTCTCCTATGGCGGTGTGATAGGCCCGCAGCATCAACTCATACCCGGCAAAGGCCGCTACGAGCATCAACAGCGATGAGCGCGGCAGATGAAAGTTGGTGATGAGCGCATCGACCACAGCAAAGCGATAGCCGGGGTAGATAAAGAGATCAGTGTCACCCTCCCAGGGCGCCACGCCCCGCGGCTGGCCGCGCGCTGCGGTCTCGAGCACGCGCACAGCGGTGGTGCCTACGGCGATGACACGGCGCCCCTCGGCCTTGGCAGCATTGATGAGGGCGGCACTGGCGGCGCTCAACCGGCAGCTCTCGGTGTGGATGTGATGTTCTTCGATGCATTCCTCAGTGACCGGCCTGAAGGTGTCGAGCCCGATGTGCAGCACTACCGACGTCCAGAGGACGCCATGCTGGCGCAGCTGTTCGAGCAGGGCTGGCGTAAAGTGCAGTCCGGCTGTGGGCGCTGCCACGCTGCCGCGTTCGCGCGCGTACACCGTCTGATAGCGCTCGGCATCGTCGAGGTGCTGATGGATGTAGGGCGGCAAGGGCACCTCGCCCAGGGTGTCGAGCAGGCCGTCGATGGGGCGCTCAAAGGCGATGATGCGCCCGCCTGACGGCGCGATGGCAGTGACCATGCCCTCGACGAGAGGTGCGGCGTTCGCCACGCTGTCGCGCAGCAAGGCCAGGCGCTGGCCCACGGCCACGCGCCGCCCCTTGACGAGGCTCTCCCACACGGTGGGCGAGCGCCGCGCCAGCAGCAAGAGCTCTACCCGGCCGCCGCTGGGCACTTTGCGGGCCTGCAGCCGCGCCGGGATGACACGCGTCTCGTTAGCCACCAACAGGTCGCCCGGCCGCAGATAGTCGAGCAGATCGCCAAAGCGCCTGTGCTCGAGTTGGCCACTGCTGCGTTGCACCACCAACAGGCGCGAGGCATCGCGCGGCTCAACAGGCTGCTGGGCGATCAGTTCAGGCGGCAGATCATAGTCAAAGTCGCGCGTCAGCAAGGGGCCTATTCCTCGACCGGTGTGTGGGTGGTGTTGGCGCGCCGCTTGTGTTGCGCCTCCCACTCGCTGTAGATGCAGCCGCAATAGTCCTGGCGGTAGAGGCCATGCTCATGCGCCAGGCGGTGGTGCTCGGCAAAGCCGCGCCTCAGGTTCTCAAAGTAGAACGAGACGCCATGGCGCGCGGCGGCGGCCTGGCCTACCTGGTTGATGAGCGCCTGATCTTGATAGGGGCTGATGAGCAGCGTTGTGCAGATGGCATCCATGCCCAGCTCGGCGGCACGCTGGGCGGTGCGCTCGAGCCGCATGTCGTAGCAGATGGCGCAGCGCTCGCCTGGCCGTTCGTGGCTCACCACTCGCCGCAGAAAGGCCACCATATCATAGCCCGGCTCCCACACCACGGGCAGGCCTACCTCGGTGGCATAGTGCGCCAGGCTCTCGCGGCGCCGCTCGTGCTCGCTAAAGGGGTGCACATTGGGGTTGTACCAGAAGGCCATCACCTCGGCCCCTTGCTCTTGTAGACGACGCGCACTGTAGGTGGCGCAGGGTGCGCAGCAGACATGCAGCAGCAGACGTTGCCCCTGCAATGGCGGCCGTTCGGGTTCGGGTTGGGGCAGCTCTACGGCACGGCACAGACGAATGGTGAGCGGCTCTTGGCTGACGAGCTCGGCCTTGCCACGGGCAACCAGCGCCAACGCCCGCTCGGCGGGGCAGGGCGAGAGCGTGCGGCCCTGGGCATCGACAACGCGGGCGTTCATCAGAACAGGGTGGCCTGGTCGCCGGGCCGCTCGGCAAAGGGCAGGCCCAGGTGCTCGTGGGCGCGACGGGTGGCCATGCGGCCGCGCGGGGTGCGTTCGACGAACCCGAGCTGGATCAGATAGGGCTCGTACACGTCCATGATCGTATCCGCATCTTCGTTGAGGGCGGCCGAGATGGTGTCGAGGCCCACGGGGCCGCCATCGAACTTGCTGATGATCGTCTCGAGCACCCGGCGGTCAGAGCTGTCGAGCCCCAGGGCGTCTACCTCGAGCATATCCAGTGCCTGATGAGCCGTTGGCCCGTCGATCACGCCCGATCCGCGCACCTCGGCAAAGTCGCGCACACGCCGCAGCAGGCGGTTGGCCACGCGCGGCGTGCCGCGGGCGCGGCTGGCGATCTCGTGCACACCGTCTGGATCGATGGGCACCCCCAGGATGGCTGCAGAGCGCGTGACGATGGCCGTCATGGCTTCGAGACTGTAAAAGTCGAGCCGATGCACCACGCCAAAGCGATCGCGCAGGGGCGAGGTCAACAGCGCGATGCGCGTGGTGGCCCCGATGAGGGTAAAGTGTGGCAGGTTGAGCCGAATGCTACGCGCGCCCGGGCCTTTGCCGATGACGATGTCGAGGCAATAGTCCTCCATGGCGGGGTAGAGCACCTCTTCGACATGGCGGCTCAGGCGGTGGATCTCGTCGATAAAGAGCACGTCGCCCTGGCGCAGGTTGGTGAGGATGGCCGCCAGGTCGCCCGGTCGCTCGATCACTGGGCCAGAGGTGGTCTTGACGTTGACGCCCATCTCGGCGGCGATGACGTAGGCGAGCGTGGTTTTGCCCAGGCCCGGCGGGCCATAGAGCAGGGTATGATCCAGCGCCTCGCCACGCCCGCTGGCAGCCTCGAGCGCGACGCGCAGGTTGTCAACCACACGCTCCTGGCCAATATACTCGGCGAGACGCGAGGGGCGCAGGCTGCGCTCGGCTGGGGCATCCTCGGGGTCGATCTTGGGTGAGATGACGCGTTCAGTCACGGCAACGCCTTTCTGGGTGGATCAGCGTGGTCAGCATTATACCACACCCTGCCCCCTGTGACCCGAACAGCAAAAAGCGCCCGCATCCATCGATGCGGGCGCATATGTTGTTCAAGCGCGGCTACTTGCCGATGAGCTGGCCTACCAGCTTGGCAGCAGCAGCGGCGTCACGGCCATAGCCGTCAGCGCCGATCTCATCGGCGTATTTCTGCGTGACAGGCGCGCCACCGATCATGATCTTGACCTTGCCGTGCATGCCAGATTCTTTGAGGGCCTCGACGGTGGCCCGCATGCTGGGCATGGTGGTCGTCAACAGGGCCGACATACCGATGACGTCGGCACCCTTTTCGATGGCCGTTTGCACGTACTTTTCGGGCGAAACATCGACGCCGAGGTCGATCACCTCATAGCCGGCGCCTTCAACCATGATGGCCACCAGGTTCTTGCCGATATCGTGCAAGTCACCCTTGACAGTGCCCACTACCACCTTGCCCTTGGGCTCGACGCCCTCGGCCACCAGCTCGGGCTTGAGGATGTCAAGGCCGGCCTGCATGGCGCGCGCGGCGATCAATAGCTCGGGCACGTAATACTCGTTGATCTCGAACAGGCGGCCAACCTCGGCCATAGCCGGGATCATCGCCTCGTTGAGAACCTCGCCCGCCGGTGTCTTGGCCTCGAGCGCTGCCTTGGTGGCCGCTACCACGGCCTCACGATCGCCATCCAGGATGCCCTGATAGATGGTTTCTTTGTGACCCATTCCGACTCCTCCTCTTGACGACGAGCTGTCGATCCAGTTGCTCCAGATGGCCCAGATTCTACCAATGACCCAACGAATGTGCAAGCCACGTGAGTAACGCGCAGGTGGTGGCGGCGCCGGCGGCCGTGGCCACCAGGTCGATGGCCTCGCCGGTGAGCCAGGGCCACCCTCTGACGGGCTCGTTGGGCAGCCCGTTGGCATCGGTCTCGTACTCGCTCGGCTCCTGACGACGCGGGTCATAGTACACCCGCTGCGCCGTAGCTGCCAGCAGGCTGTCGAGTAGCGCACCGGCCATGCCGCCCGCCAGCGCCGCCACGGGCAGCCAGGCCCAGGCTCCGCCCATCGGCATGTCTTGCAGCCAGGCGGCCAGCGATTGCGTGGCCAGCCCGGTGAGGCCGATGAACCAGGCCGCGCCGATGGCGGCCAGCGTGCCTAACGCCGAAATGGCCCCGGGCGTCCCCGCCATGGCCGGCCTACGGGTGGTGATCAGCCGAGGGCGCTGGGTGCTCAACAGGCCGAACTGCGTGGCCAGCACGTCGGCGGCCGATGCGGCGATGGCCCCAGTGAAAGCCGCATAGCCCAGCGGTGAGTAATGGCGCTGAAAGACGATGGCCAACAGAGCGGCCCAGCCGAGCCTGGCGGTGGCGTCGATCCAGGTGATGGGCTGCGCGCGACGGATGGTCTCAGCCAGAGCGGCCTTGTCGTTGCGACGATAGCGCCCTGCTGTCACCAGGCAGACCACCAGCGCCAGTACCACGCCACCCCAGGGCCAGCCGCCAAAGCCAGAAATCAGCCCCGCCAACACCGCCAGCGTCAACGCGCCGCCCACGGTGGCCACGCGGCCCGCTAACGGCAGCAAGCCCGCCAACAAGGCGGTGCCCAGGCTCAGCAACAGCGTCGTCAGTATTGGAGGCATCAATAGACCAACCCCGCCAGCGCCACCCACAACAGCGCCACGATGCCCACCGAGCCACCGTTGAGCAGCAGGGCAATCAGGCGCTGACGGCGGTGCAGTAGCAGCGCCAGCAGGCCGTTGATGGCCGTCACCAGGGTGCCGATGGCGGGCACCACCAGCAGATACTGCTTCAGGTCGACGCGGTCGGCCAGGCCGTCGGCGCCATAGTGCAATGGCAAACGCGTGGGCAGTTGGTCATAGCGCAGCGCCAGCAGGCCGTAGAGGGCGATCCCCAGCACCACAGCCGCCAGCGCCAACGCCCAAAAGAGGCCGTCGCGCCACACCGGCCAGGCCCCTGGCCCATGCCACTCGAGGGCTGGCTCGGGCGCATGCAGGGGGCCTATCTGGCGGCGCGTCTCGAGGGCGCGGATGAACTGGGCTGGGTTGCGCGGTGAGATGGCCACCGAGAGGTCGGCCTCGGTGATCTCACCATCGGGTGGCTGCTGGCAAACGAGGATGAGATGGCGCTCTAGCGGAGCCGTGCTGTAGACGCGCACGCGGCCCACATTGCGCAGATGCAGGTGTCCGTGCCCAAAGCCAGGCCAGGCGATGCCGTGGAACTGGGCCCCGGCAGCCACCTCGGCGCCGGCCACATGACGCTCGATCAAGCGCAGTGGCACCGTGCGCTCGAGCCAGCCAGAACGAATCACCAGCTTGCCACGGTCGAGCCGATATGTGAGCGTGACGAGTTCATAGAAATAGTGCGCCCACAGGGCCAGCGCCGGCAAGGTCATCACAAAGAGCACAGCGGTAAGGTATTGGCCTAGCCCTGGGCCCTGCCGCAGCACATTGGCCAACACCAGCCCCTGGATGCTGACGATCGTCACCAAAATGACCAGGCCAGCGATGATGCCGGCGCGTCGGTCGGGCCGAAACTCCATGGGTAGCTACCCTCTGACGAGTTGACGCTCCCCATTATAGCGCCAGGGGCGGCCCACGCCAACGCGACGCATCTGGCGGCGTAAGCACTCCCTGGGACGAATATCGGGCCGCGTCTTCGTAAAGTGCCTCACAGCCGGCTTTTGGGGCCGTGATTTAGAGTAAAAAGAGCAGCAGCAGCAGCAGCTATAAGAAGAGCTAGCTAGCTGCTTCTATCTTTGGGGTGCGTCAAGAGCCCGTCGCGAGGCTACAACTTCGGATTACGCCTTGACGGCACCTGCCTCGCTTTCTAGAATTGCTCTGTCTTGCTAGGTGTTCGTCATCGACCGCGAGCTCACCGCCAAGAGGTACGCAGATGGACGCAAGTCGGCTCCACCGCAAGGTCGTCAACGCCTGGTGCATGTATGACTGGGCCAACTCGGCGTTCGCCACCACCATTATGGCAGCGCTACTGCCGCCCTACTTTTCGACGGTTGCTGCGGCTGGCTTGCCCGCTGGCCGCGCCACATCGATCTGGGGCTATGGCGTCTCTCTTGCGATGATCGTGGCGGCCGTGCTGGGGCCGGTTCTGGGCGCCATCGCCGACTATACCGGCGCAAAGAAGCGCTTTCTGCTCGGCTTTTTGGTGCCGGCCATCGTGTTTACGGCGCTGCTAGTGTTCATCGGCCAGGGCGACTGGCTGTGGGCGGTGATCCTCTACATCCTGGCGAGCATCGGCAACTCGGGCGCCAACGTCTTCTACGACTCGTTGCTGCCGCACGTGGCCCATGATGATGAGATCGATCAGGTGTCAACGCGTGGTTTTGCCATGGGCTACCTGGGTGGCGGCCTGCTACTGGCCGTCAACCTGCTCTGGTATCTGATGCCAGAGACCTTTGGTTTTCGCGACAGTGGCGCGGCCGTGCGGGCCTCGTTCTTGAGCGTAGCGGTGTGGTGGGCGCTTTTCTCGGTGCCGCTGTTTCGCCATGTGCCCGAGCCGCCTGCGGCCACGCAGGTGCGCACGGCGCCGGTGCGCGAGGCCTTTCAACGGCTGGCACAGACGTTTCGCGAGATCAAGCGCTATCGGCAGCTGTTCGTCTTTTTGATCGCTTTTTGGGTGTATGCCGATGGCATCGGCACCATCATCAAGATGGCCACCATCTATGGCGCCGAGATCGGCATCGGCACGGGAGACCTTGCCGGTGCCCTGTTGCTGACGCAGATCGTGGGCATCCCCCTGACGCTGCTCTTTGGGCGACTGGCCAGGCGGCTGGGCACCAAACGCTCCATCTATTTGGCGCTGATGGTGTACACTGTCATTACCATCGCCGGCTATTTCATGAGCAAGGCCTGGCACTTTTGGGTGTTGGCAGGCATGGTTGGCACGGTGCAGGGTGGCAGTCAGGCTCTCAGTCGTTCTCTATTCGGCGCCATGTGCCCCAAGAGCCGCTCGGCCGAGTTCTTTGGCTTTTACGACATCTCGAGCAAGTTCGCCGGCATCGCCGGGCCGCTGCTGTTTGCGGTGGCAGGGGCGCTGGGCGGCGGCGGGCGCGTGGGCATCGTCTCTCTGATCGTCTTTTTTGTGGTTGGGGCGCTGCTCTTGAGCCGGGTGGATGAGCAAGAGGGTATCGCGGTCGCGGCCGCGGAGAACGCGGCCGCAGAGAACGCGGCCGCTGAACGAACGGCTGTGGGCGTCGGCGTCTAGCCTCGCGAGGCAACTGGACAAGAGCCCGCGCTCAGGCGCGGGCTCTTTGGTTTCAGGCGTCGGGGCGGATGCGCAGCTCTGAATAGCTGTCGAAAAAGTACGCGGCGGCATGCGGCACCAGCGCCTGCACGCGCCAACCGGCGTTGATCGGCTCGTCAAGGGGGAGCGCCACGCCGAAAAAGCGCCCTCCGGCCTCGACGTTGACGAGCTGGTGCCGCTGGGCAAAGTCGGGCTCGGCGTTGATCACCTCGGCGGGGATGGCGATGGTGTCGGCAGCGATCGGCTCCTCGGCAGCGACCAGGCGCGCGTCGGCACTGCGAAAGGCGATGGTGATCTCTTGCTGTGGCTCGACGCGCGCGGCCACCTCTGCGGGTAAGGGCACTGTGCCCATAGGCCCTGTGATGGCGCCTTTGCCGTTGGCCACCCACCCGGGCAAGATGTTCATGGGCGGCAACCCCAGAAAGCCGGCCACAAAGCTGCTGTTGGGGTCGCTCACGATCTCTTGATAGGTGCCGATTTGCTCGATGCGTCCATCACGCATCACGGCGATGCGATCTCCCAGAGTGATGGCCTCGGTCTGATCGTGGGTGACGTAGATGGCTGTGATGTGAAAGCGGTTCAGCAGCCGCTTGATCTCGATGCGGGTGGCGGTGCGCAGTTTGGCGTCAAGGTTCGACAGGGGCTCGTCGAAAAGGAACAGGCTCGGATCGCGCACGATGCAGCGCCCGATGGCCACGCGCTGCTGCTGTCCGCCCGAGAGTGTGCCCGGCTTGCGCGCCAGCAACTGGTCAAAGCCGATGCCCATAATCTCGGAGGTGATGCGAATGCGCTCCATCATCTCCTCATCGGGGCGGCGGCGAACCCTGAAGAAAAAGCCCAGGTTGCCCTCGCTCTTCATGTGTGGATAGAGGGCATAGTTCTGAAACACCATGCCGATGCCGCGGTCGCGCGGTTTGACGTCAGCCATGTCTTGCCCGTCATACAGCACGCGGCCGCTATCGGGCGGCTCGAGGCCGGCCACGACGCGCAGCAGCGTGCTTTTGCCGCAGCCCGAGGGCCCCACGATGGCCAGCGTTTCGCCGTCATGGATGATGAGCGAGAGGTCGTCCAGCGCCTTGACGGGGCCAGCGCCCCGCGAGCTGGCCGTCTCTTGTGCGGCGACGCGCTCTACAAACGCCTGGTCTTTGAAGTCCCCCATCGAACGGCGCACACCTGGCTCGCCAAAGGGCAGTTTGATGCCCAGGCTGGTGAACACCTTGGAGACGCTCTCGAGTCGTATCTCTGCCATAGAGACCTCCCTGGGCTAGCTCAGCCGCCGAGACGGTTGACGGGATGGGCCGGCGGCTCGCCGCGCGCCACGCGCACCACGTCGAGCGCCACGAGCGCCATGTCGCGCAGCGACTCTTCGGTGGCGGTGGCGGCGTGCGGCGTAAAGACGATGTTGTCGAGTTTGAGCAGTGGGTTGTCTGCGGGCGTGGGTTCTTGCGCAAAGACGTCGATGCCCGCACCGGCGATCTGTCGATTGTGCAGGGCTGCATAGAGCGCCTGCTCATCCACCACCTCGCCGCGCGCAGCGTTGATGAAAAAGGCATCGCGGCGCATCAGCCCGAACTCGTGCGCGCTCATCAGGTGCCGTGTCTCGGGCAGCAGCGGCACGTGAATGGTTACATAGTCACTGTTGGCCAACAGCTCGTCGAGAGGCGTCTGGCGGGCGCCCAGCTCGATCTCGAGCTCGGGCGCGCGGCGCACATCGCAATAGAGCACCTGCATGCCAAACGCCAGACGGCAGATCTGTGCCACGCGCCGCCCGATGTTGCCAAAGCCGATGATGCCCACAGTCCGGCCGCGCAGCTCGCGGCCCGAAGCACGGTAGCGCACCGTGAAATCGCCCTGGCGCAACTGCTCGTGCATGTACACGATCTGCTTTGAGAGGGCCAGCATCAGCCCCAGCGTGTGCTCGGCCACGGCCTCGATGACCGCCAGCGGCGTGTTGACCACCTGCACGCCAAACTCGGTGGCCGCGGCCAGGTCGATGTTGTCGACGCCCACGCCATGCCGCCCCACCACCTTGAGCCGCGGCGTCTGCGCCAGCAGGCTACGGGTGATGCGCCCCTTGGTGCGGATCACCAGGCCGTCGATCTCGGCCAGTTCGCGCGCCAGGGTGGCCTCATCAGCGCCGGTGGCCATCCTCACGCTGCCAGCCTCTTGCAGCACACGCAGGCCGGCCTCATGGATGGGCTCGATCAGCATAAAGTTGAGCATGGCGCCTCCTAGAGCTTGCCCATCTGCTTGAGGATGGCGATCAACCGCTCGCGTGCTGCCCCTGTGAGCGAACGGATGGGTGCGCGGCAGGGGCCTGCCGGCAAGCCCAGCAGCTCCATGGCGTCTTTGACTACTACGGGGAACGACCCCAGTGCAAAGGCCTGGCGCAGCGGCTCGAGCTGCCGTTGTCGCTCGAGCGCCAGGGGCAGGTCGCCCGCCTGATAGGCCTCGTAGATGCCCACCACAAGCTCGGGGGCCACGTTGGCCGTGGCCGCCACGGCGCCGGCGCAGCCATAGGTCAGGCCGGCATAGATGAGCGTATCGCGCCCCATGAAGGTGACAAAGCCTGGGGGGCAGAGGGCGATGTAGCGCATGGTGTTCGAGAGGTCGCCGCTCGAATCTTTGATGCCGCCAAAGTTGGGCGCCTGCTGGTTGATGCGCGCTACCGTCTCGGGCGTGAGGGTGACGCCGGTGCGGTCGGGGTTGCTATAGCCCAACACGGGGATCGATACACTGTCGGCGATGCGGCAAAAGTGCTCTACCAACTCATCTTGCGATGGCTTGATAAAGTAGGGCGTGATGACCGAGACGGCATCGGCGCCGGCGCGCTCGGCGTATCGGGTCAGCTCGATGCTCTCGCGCGTGGTCACCGCGCCGGTCGAGGGCATCACAAAGGCGCGGCCGTTGTTCTGCTCGATGACCACGTCCATGGTGCGCTTTTTCTCGTCCTTGTCGAGGGCGAAAAGCTCGCCCTGGCTGCCCGACGGAAAGAGCCCGTGCACCCCTGCAGCCACGAGATAGTCGACGATCTGCCGCAGGGCGGCCTCGTTGACCGTCTCGTCGCGGTTGAAGGGAGTTACCAGCGGCACCACAATGCCCTTGATCTCGCGCATAAAAGGCTCCTTGTCGGTGGGTTGGGGGCATTCTACCACCCTAATAGACAGGGTGGCAATGTGATCAGACGGCGGCCTTTTGACACTGCCCGCCACGCAGGCATAATCACTGGTGCGCAACTGCGCAGGGAGGCAAATCATGCGACTACCCGAACTACGTCAGGCCGTGTGCCAGGGCAATCTGTTGTTGCCCGCCTCTGGCCTGGTCACCTGGACCAGCGGCAACGTCTCTGGGCGCGATCCTGAGACGGGCCTGGTGGTCATCAAGCCCAGCGGCGTGCGTTACGAGGCGCTGACACCCGAAAAGATGGTGGTGCTCGATCTCGACGGCCAGGTGATCGAGGGCGACCTGCGTCCCTCGGTCGATGCCCCCACGCATCTCTATGTCTATCGCCACCGCCCCGATGTGATGGGCGTGGTGCACACCCATTCGACCTTTGCCACTGCCTTTGCCGCAGTGGGCCGGCCCATCCCTGTCTATCTCACCGCCATTGCCGACGAGTTCGGCGGGCCGATCCCCGTGGGAGCCTATGCACAAATCGGCGAAGAGCAGATCGGCGAGGAGATCGTGCGCTCGATCGGCGCTAGCTGCGCAATTCTGATGCAAAACCATGGCGTGTTCACCGTGGGCGCCTCGGTGATGGCCGCCGTCAAGGCGGCAGTGATGACCGAGGACGTGGCGCGCACGGTTTACTATGCACTGCAGCTCGGGCAGCCTATCGAAATTCCACCTGACGAGGTGGTGCGTGGGCACGAGCGCTATCTCACCCAGTATGGCCAAAAGTGAGGCATGATATGGCGATCTGCGAGGCGCAACCCCGCAGTACGGCGCAGGTGCGTTTGAGCGATGGACGAGTGTTTGAGGGGCCGGTGGGCACGCCGCTGGCCGACTTTATGGCGATGGCCTTTGAGCGTCGGGCCCAGTATCCGGTGGTGGCGGCGCTGGTGGGTGGCGAGCTCGAGGAGCTGAGCTACCGCGTTGTCTGCGATGTGGATGTGACGCCCGTCGACACCCGTAGCACCGATGGTCTGCGGATCTACCAACGGTCGTTGCTGTTCGTGATGATCGTGGCCATGCACGAGCTGTTCTCCAATGTGCGCGTGCGGGTCGATCATTCGGTGACGCTGGGTGGGTTCTACTGCCAGTTGCTGGCAGGGGCACGCCTCACGCCCGAGGAGCTTTCGGCCGTGTCTGAGCGCATGCGCGCCATCATCGCTGCCGAGGAGCCGATCGAGCGGCTGACGCTTTCGACGGCCGAGGCCAGACGGCTCTTTGCCAGCCAGGGATATGACGACAAGGTGCGCCTGCTCGACTATCGCGAGGACGAGCACCTGAGCGTCTACCGGCTGCGCGGCCATGTGGACTATTTCTACGGCTATATGCTGCCGAGCGCCGGCCTGCTCAACGGGTTCGAGCTGCAGGACTATCCCCCTGGCATGATCTTACGTCTTACCAATGACCTGCACCAGCTGCCGCTGCACTCGCACCGCGAGTATCCCAAGCTGATGGGCGTCTTTCGCGAGTATGGCGAGTGGCTGGGCATTTTGGGGGTCGAGGATGTGGGCTCGCTCAACGAGGCCGTGCTGGCCGACGACCTGCGCCGCGAGATCCTGGTGTCAGAGGCGCTGCACGAAAAGCGGCTGGCCGAGGTGGCCGATGAGATCACCAGCCGGCCCGAGGCGCGCATTGTGCTCGTGGCCGGGCCTTCGTCATCGGGCAAGACTACCTTCTCCAAGCGTCTGGCGGTGCAGTTGATGGTCAATGGCGCGCGGCCCTTTGCCGTGGCGTTGGACGACTATTTCGTCGACCGCGAGCTCACGCCGCGCGACGAGCACGGTGAGTATGACTTTGAGAGCCTAGAGGCCATCGACCGCGGGCTCTTTGTCGAACAGCTCATGGCACTGATGGCCGGCCGAGAGGTGACGCTACGCCAGTACGACTTTGGCACCGGCAAGAATGTGCCTGGCCGCACAGTGCAGCTGCCGCCCAACGCGATCATCATCGTCGAGGGCATCCATGGTCTCAACCCCAGGCTCGCCGAGGGTCTGCCGCCCGAGCGCGTCTTTCGCATCTATGCCTCGGCGCTGACGCAGCTCAACCTGGATCATCACAACCGCATCGCTACCACCGACACGCGCCTCTTGCGCCGCATGGTTCGCGATGCTCAGTATCGCAACTATCCGGCACAGATGACCATCGCGCGCTGGCCCAGCGTGCGGCGCGGCGAAGAGCGCTACATCTTTCCCTATCAAGAGCACGCCGATGTGATGTTCAACACCGCTTTGGTGTACGAGCTCTCGGTGCTCAGACCCTATGCCGAGCCGTTGCTGCGCACCGTGCCGCATGGCACCATGGAGTGGGTTGAGGCACGACGGCTGCTCTCGTTCTTACGGTGGCTCCGCTCGTGCGATGCCAGCCTGGTGCCGCACAACTCTCTGTTGCGCGAGTTCATCGGTGGCTCGAGCCTGCGCGACCTGTCGCTCTGACGCCGCTGTGCGGATAAACGCGAGGACGGAGCCGTGGCTCCGTCCTCGCGTCAACGTCTTGTCCTGTTACCAGCGATAGTCTACTGTGTAGGTGACCACCGCCTCGCCATCGGCTGGCACGGCCAGCACAAACTCGATGGTCTGCGCATCGAGCTGGGCAAAGGGCTCGGATGCATCGCGCACGGTAGCATCGAGTGCACGGTAGAGGTTCTCGACCACGTGCACCTGGATATCCTCGGCCTTGTGGTTACGCACCGTCACCTGGATGGTCTCTGATGCCTCGCGCTTGTCCACCTGGCGGAATTCGGTCTGCACGCGCTCGCCCACCACATCAAAGGCACTGCCCAGCACCAGCGACATCTTTTCGTCGCGGGCTGTGTGCTTGATGCTGTCTTCACCCACCAGCTCAGCGCCGCCGTCCACATCGGCCTTGTAGACGCGCACGCGGCCCTGCGGCAGGGGTATGCCCAGGCCGCTGGGCTCGTCGTTTACCAGGCGCAGCTGCACCTGGGCATTCATCGTGCCAGCGTTGGGGTTGGCCGGATCGCTATAGGGCGTGCCCCACCAGCGGAAACTGCCGCCAGGCAAAACAAAGACCTTCTCTACGGCCACCTCGGGTGCAGCGACGAACTCGATCTGCTTGGTCTGCTGGTCTTTGAGCGTCACCGGGCGCTGCACCTCGTAGAGGTGATACTCAAAGAACGAGCGCTCTTGCACCCGCGGCGCAGCGGCCGCGCGGGCCATGTCCATCTCGTAGCGCTTGAGCTCTTCTTCGACGGCCACATTGAGATCGCCCGCCACCAGCTTGAGCCTGGCGTCGTCGTAGGTAGCGCCGGAACGATTATCGACCGTCACCCAGCCGGTGAGCCCCATGGCGCTATCATCGACTGTCAGCACAGCCACATAGTCGGCCTGCCAGGTGATGTCGCTCGTCAGGTAGGTCACGCGCACATCCTGTGTGCCGGCCTCGGCCGCCTGCAACAGCCACACCAGGGTGGGCCGGGTGATCAACCCCTCGGGCAGGGCAGGCAAGTCGTACTCGCGCACCTTGTCGGTGCGCACGATCTTGATGCCATCGGCCGTGGCCAGGATCAGATCCTCGGCCGCCGAGAGCAGCGTACCCATGTAGACGTCGCCCTGCTCGGTGGTGACGGCGATCTCGCGGTCGATGTACTTGAGCAGCAGTTTGCTGCTGCCTACGATGTCGTACTCATAGTTCTGCTCGAGCACCAGGGTGTCGTCAGGGGCCGTCAGCGACTGAAAGTGCACGCTGGTGGGGTCGATGGCGGCGGCCACGTCGCCAAAGCGCACCTCGTTGACACCCTCTGCCAGCTCCAGGGTGCGGATCTCTTTGATCAGCCCCAGGTTCTGGTTATAGACGGTGACCTCGACACCGCTAGCAGGCGGCTCGGCCTGTTCGTCTACGGCCGTCTCGGTATCGGGCTCCTCAGCCTCTGGTGTTGGCGTCTCTGGCTCTTCGACCGCTGGCGCGATCTCCTCGGCCGGCTCTTCTTCTTCGGTTGGAGTCGGCGTGGGTGTTGCCTGTTCGACGGCCTCGGGCGTACCAGTGACGACAGCGAGGGTGGGTGTGCGCGTGGGTGCCACGCGGATCTGAGCCAGCGCTGTCGAGCCGCTCAGCAGAAGCAGAGCGACCGTCAGAATCGTCAATAACATACGCTTACGCATGGGTTTGCTCCTCTCGCAACGCTCACTCGGGGTTCGCAACAGAAGGTGGCGAGGCGCGAACCTGGGCCAGCGGGCACAATGCCATCTGGGCACCGTCATTATAGGTCGGGCGAGAGGTGCTGGCAACGGCCTGTGGTGCTAGGCTACACCAGGCCAAACAGGCGCAGCGCCAGCAGGGCCACGCCCACACCGATGGTGCCGCCCGCGATGGTCTGTGGCACAGTGTGGGCCTCGCCGCGCACACGCGCCCAGGCCACCAGGGGGATGAGCAGTAGCACCGGGATGAGCGTAGGCCCCACCACGCCGGTGATCAGCGTGGCGCCCAACGCAATGCCAGAGACGTGCTGGCTCACCTTCCACCATACGGTGATGGCTGTGTTGATGAGCACCAGCACCAACGTGGCGCCAAAGGCCATCAGCAGATAGCGTGGCCCATCGAGCAGCGCCAGCACCAACACCGGCAGCAGCGACAGCCCCAGCGAGGAGGCTACCAGTCGCCACTGCAGTCGCTCGGTGCGCTCGGTGATGTGCCAGTCGCTAATGCGACCCTGGCGCAGTGCCCGCTTGAGCACCAGCAGCGCCAGGCCCACCACAGGCAGCGCCAGGCCTACTACCCAGGCCAGGCCATACCACCAGCCGTGCGGGTCTAGCAGGCCCAGTGCCAGCAAGATGACGATGCTCACATAGTGGGGCGCCAGAAAGCGCGAAATAAGGCGCGCAGCGCGCTGGTCCCATGGCAGCTCAGAGATCAGCGTGCCCAGCAAGATCAACACGCCGCCCATCAGCCCCAGCGGCGTCATCACATCGCCGGCCAGCAGCACGCCGAACAGGGCGGCAAAGACGGGCTCGGCGGTGAAAATCAGCGCGGTATGGGTGGGCGTGGTAAAGCGCTGCATGGCCGTCTGCACCAGGAACGCCACAGCTGTTGCCAGCACGCCCGTAAAGGCGGCAGCAAAGAGCGTATTGGCTTGTAGGGCCGGCCAGGGCAGGTCGACAAAGAGGCTAACGACACCGCTGAGCAGGGCCACGGTGAACACCTGGACGATGGTCAGCGCCAGATAGTCATGACGACTGCCCAGTGCGCCCACCGCCACAATGTGTAGCGCAAACGAGACGGCGCAGAGCAGCACCAACACATCGCCCTCTGAGATGCGCTGCAGCTCACCGGTCGTCTCGCCGCCGTTGGTGAGCGAGAGCAGCGCCAGCCCCACCACGGCCAGCGCCACGCCCACCAGGGCCGCGTATTTGGGGCGCTGTCGCAACAGCAGTGCCGAGAGCAACGGCACGATGGCCACAGATAGCCCTGTGATGAACCCCGCCTTGGAGGCGGTGGTATATTGTAGGCCCAACGTCTGAAAGGCATAGCCGGCCAGCAAGGCCAGGCCGATCAGCGCGCCAGCACCCCAGCCACGCCAGCCCAGCCGTCGTAACCGTTGCCAGCCAAAGGGCAAGAGCACCAGCGCGGCCAGGCCAAAGCGTAGCGCCAAAAACGCCCACACCGGAAAGGTCTCGGTGGCGCCCTTGACCATGACAAAGGTGCCACCCCACACCAGGGTGACGAGCAATAGACTGAGGTCTGCCCAGCGTTGCTGGCGCACGTTCATGCTAGCCCTTGAGCTCCTGTCGCACCATGTCATACAGGCTGTCGGCGCGCAGGTCGCGCAGCGTGTAGCAGGGGCCGCCCAGGGTGTCGGCCAACTCTTGCGCAAGCCCGCGGTCGAGCGATTCGTGCTCGGTGTTGATGACCACGCAATGGATCTGCTTTTCGGCAAACATGCGCGCCACCATCAGGCCTTCTTCGCGCGGGGGCATGCCCGTCAGCGAGACGTTACCGGCGCCATCGGTGAGCATGATCATCATCGGCACGATCTCGTTGTCTTGCAGCAGTTCGCGCTGGATCACCTCGAACGACATCACCAGCCCGGCCGAGAGCGGCGTCTTGCCGCCCACGGGGATGTCGCGCAGGGCTGACTTGGCCATCTCAACGCTGGATGTGGGCGGCAGCACCAGCGATGCTCGGTCGCGCTGGAAAGAGACCATGGCCACGCGGTCGCGTTTCTGGTAGGCGTCGACCAGCAGCGACATGATGGCGCCCTTGGTGGCCTCCATGCGTTCGGCGGCAGCCATCGACCAGCTCGCGTCTACCGCAAAGAGCACCAGATTTGAGGTCTTGCGCACGCGCACCTTGCGCTGAATGTCCTGATCATGGATGGATATGGCCATGCCCTCATCCAGGCGTTCGCGCTGGTAGGGCGCGGCCTGGCGGGCGGTGGCATCGAGAGCGATATCCTCGTAGCGGCCGTTGGCGGGGCGAGCGTAGATGTAACGGCCCCGCTTGCGGGTGCTGACGGTGTAGCTACGTTTGCCCCCCGAGCGGCGCTGCTGGCGATCGTTCTGAGCGGCCAACTTGGCCGGCTTGAACATGGCCCCAATGTTGACGACGTTGCCCCCTGGCTGGGGCGTGTTGATGGCCTGTGCATCGGTGTGGGTGCCGCGCATGGGCGTGCCCTGCCCGGGGGCGGGCTCTTGGTCAGGCGAGGTCAGCGGGTCAGTTTTTTTTTGGTCTGCGCGCCGGGTTGACCGGCTTGCTGAGGGTCCGGCTCGCCCACCTCGCAACGGGCCTGTTCGAGCCGTTGAGCCAGCTTTTCGAGCTTGGCCTCGGTGTCTTCAAAGGGTTTGCGGCGCAGGCGATGGGGCAAGGCCAGCTCGGCTGCCAGCAGAATGTCGGTGTCGCAGATGCTCGCGCGCCCTTCAAAGGCAGCGTGGGCCAGAGCCGTCTTGAGGATGACGATATCGGCGCGGTGGCCGTCTACGTCCATTTCGCTGGTGAGCTGGGCGATCGTGTATAGATCGCGCGGCTCGTAGGTCACCTTGGGCAAAAGCTCGCGGGCCTCGGCGATGCGCTCTGACAGCATGCCTTCGGCGCCATGCCACTGGTCGGCAAAGGTGTCAGAGTCGGCCTCGTACTCGACGCGGCGGCGCAAGATCTCGACGCGGGCGTCGGGGTCGGCGATGCCGGTGATATCGACGCAGAGCGCAAAGCGGTCGAGCAGTTGCGGCCGCAGCTCGCCTTCTTCGGGGTTCATGGTGCCCACCAGGATGAACCGTGCCGGATGCGAAAAGCTGATGCCCTCGCGCTCGACGACGTTGACGCCCATGGCGGCCGAATCGAGCAGCAGGTCGACCACATGGTCGTCCAGCAGGTTGACCTCGTCTACGTACAACACGCCGCGGTTGGCGGCGGCCAGCACGCCTGGCTCAAAGCGGCGCTCACCCAGCTTGATGGCCTTTTCGATATCGAGGGTGCCCACCACGCGGTCCTCGGTGGCACTAACGGGCAGGTCGACAAAGCGAGTGCGATGGTGCGCCACGGGGAGCGCCTCTCCAGCAGAAACCCGATCGCGACAGCTATCGCACATCAGCTCGGGCAGGCGTGGATCGCACTGGAAGGGGCAGTCGGCGACGATGTCGATCTCAGGCAGCAGGGCGGCGAGGGCGCGCACGGCGGTCGACTTGGCGGTGCCACGCTCGCCGCGGATGAGTACGCCGCCGATGAGTGGGCTGATGGCGTTAAGCACCAGGGCCCGCTTCATGCGCTCTTGTCCGACGATGGCGGTAAAGGGAAAGATGTGCATCACTCGCGACTCCCACAGGGCTGCAGCTTGTGAGTATAGGCTGAGGAAGTGAGCCTGTCAATCAGGCCGAAAAGCGGGCTTGTGGGTGCGACGGCGCCCCCGAGCCCTGTGCATTGCAGGCGGGCCCGAGGGCAGCCACAGGGCTAGAGGCGTGCGGTCTCGCGCAACGCCTCCCAGCGCTCGCGGAGGTCGGCGGTGAGATCGTCGAGCTGGCTCTGTCGAGACATCAACCCCAGGCTGACGCCCACACCCGCCAGAGTAAAGAACAGACCAAACCAGATGGCCCAGAACAGGTCTCGCCCGGCGGCGCCGAGAGGCTGGCGCAGGCTGGCCATGATGGGCATGGTGGCCGGCGGCAGCGTCAGTGCGGCGGGCGCACTCTCGGGCAGCTTGAGGCCGACCAGGTTGGCCGCCAGAACGGTGCCAATGGTGATGGTGATAGCCAAGGCTGGCACCCATACCGTCCACGGCAGCCATTGCCAGCCCGGCTCGGTGGGGTAGCGAGCGATGCGCGCCATCACCGGCGCCACCAGATCATGCGGCAGGGGGGCCAGCGGCCAGGCGCGCAACACCGTCTCGGCGCGGCGCAGGCGCGCCAGCTCGGCACGACAACTCGGGCATTGCGCCAGGTGCTGTTGCAGCGCGAGGTCGCTGATGCTGTCGGTTGTGGCATTGGCCAGCTCGGCGATGCGGTCGTGATAGGTTCGACAGTTACTCATGCGGTTCGTCCCTTTCAAGCAGGCGGGCCAGTGCACGGCGGGCGCGGCTAAGTTGCGCTTTGACAGTGCCCAGAGGCAGCGTCAGGCTTGCGGCAATATCGTCATAGCTTAGCTGTGCCTGGTAGAACAGCGTCAGCACGGTGCGATAGCGCTCGGGCAGCTCGCCCACGGCGCTCCAGAGCTCGCGGCGCGTTTGCCGCTCGATGACACTCGACTCGGGCTGCAGCTGGCCGTCGGCCGCCAGCGCCAGGTGATCGTCTCCCAGTTCGACGCTGCGGCCGAGCTGCCGGCGACGGTTGAGACAGGTGTTGGTGACGATACGATAGAGCCAGGTGCTAAAGCGGCTGTCGCCGCGAAAGTTCGGCAGAGCCCGCCAGGCGCGCACGTAGGCCACCTGCGCCAGGTCTTCAGCCTCTTGCGGGTTGCGCAAGATCTGATAGGCGAGGTTATAGACCTGTGTCTGTGTATGGCGTACGATCTCGCCAAAGGCATCGTGGTCGCCGTCGCGCGCTCGCGCCACCCAGACATCGAGGGGGTCTTGCACCACCGTGCCCCGTTGCACCGCGTCTAACGAGCCACCGCGTCACTGGCCTCAGGCGCAGCCTCCTCCTCAGTATCGACCTCAACAGGGGCCTTGGCCTGGTGGTCTCGCGAGGTGCCCAACGTGAGGTAATAGATGAGCACCATGCCCAGCCCCACAAAGAGCGGCAACAGGCCGGCAATCAGCCATGCGCCAGCGCCCAGCGTGCCCAGGCCCAGCAGCAGGGCCAGGCCGCTGGCAGCGGTGATGACCCCGCCCCACAGCACTCCCCGGTTGCCGCTACGTTGCGAGGCGTTCAGGTGGTTCTCGTCGGGCGGGTAGCCCAATTGCGCCAGGGCTACACGCTCTTTGTAGCGTATGTAGCGGTTCAGCGTCACAAAGAGGAGCACGACCGCCGTGAGCGCAAAGGGCAAGATGAAAAGGAACCAAAAAGTCAGCGTCACAGAGCCTCCTGCAGTCTTTTCTATCATTTGGACACACCCTCTCTTGCACGGGTTGCGCCGCCGGTGGGCGCTGGTTGGCGTGCGGCGGCCTTTTGACAGCCCCTCTAATGTGGTATAATCGCACGCGAGCTTTCCATCAGCCAGTGAGGTCTGTCTTGTTCAAGCCGTTTAGCGCCTTTCTCGGGCTCTTTTCACGCGATATCGGCATCGACCTGGGTACCGCCACCACACTGGTGATGGTGCAGGGTGAGGGCGTGCTCATCAACGAGCCCTCGGTGGTGGCCATCGACAAGGGCACCCGTCGGGTGCTGGCCATCGGCGCCGAGGCCAAAGAGATGGTCGGGCGTACGCCCGGCAACATCGTCGCCGTGCGCCCCCTGCGCGATGGGGTGATCTCGGATTTCGATATCACCGAGCGCATGCTCCACTACTTTATCCATAAAGTGCACAACCGCAAGCGGCTGTTGCGCCCCAGCCCTCGTGTGGTGATCGGCATCCCCAGTGGCGTGACCGAGGTTGAGAAACGTGCCGTGCATGATGCGGCCCTGAGCGCAGGCGCCCGCGAGGCCTATCTGGTGGAAGAGCCTATGGCCGCGGCGCTGGGCGCGGGCTTGCCCGTATCCGAGTCGGTGGGCAGCATGGTGATCGATATCGGCGGCGGCACCACCGAGGTGGCGGTCATCTCGCTCGGTGGCATCGTCGTCAGCCGCTCGATCCGCATCGCCGGCGATGAGATGGACGAGGAGATTATTCAGTACGCGCGCCAGCGCTATAACCTGCTGGTGGGCGAGCGCATGGCTGAGCGCACCAAGATCGCCATCGGCTCGGCCTATCCCCTGCCCGAGGAGCAGTACATTACCATCCGCGGGCGCAACCTGATCACCGGCCTGCCCGATGCGGTCGAGGTCAGCTCGGTCGAGATTCGCGAGGCGCTCTCGGCGCCCGTCAGCCTGATCGTCGATGCGGTCAGGGCCACCCTCGACGAAACGCCGCCCGAGCTGGTGGCAGACCTGATGGAGCAAGGCATCGTGTTGGCGGGTGGCAGCTCGCTGTTGCAGGGCCTGCCCGACCGTCTCTCTGAAGAGACGCGCATGCGCGTCTATCGTGCTGAGGACCCCGTCAGTTGTGTGGTGCGTGGGGCAGGCATCATCGTCAACGACCTGGACCGCTACTACAAAGTGCTGGCATCGACGCAGCGTAATGCTCTGGGGCAGGCGCGCCGCAGCAGCAGCACTGCATAAAAGGGGGAGCGTCGGAACATGAGCCGCTCACGCCATTGGCCGGTGGCGCTCATTCTGGTGCTCGCGCTCATTCTCGCCTGGCTGATCCTCGATCGTACCCAGCCCGATCACAACCCCTTGCGCGACGCCCTGGATGGCGTCTTGACGCCGCTGCAGTATGCCACCACCGTGAGCGGGCGCGAGTTCAGCGGGTTGTCTTCGATCTTTGCCGACCGTCTCGAACTCAGCCGCGAGAACGAGCAACTCAAACAGCAGGTGGCCGAACTCCGCAGCCATGTGGCGCTGCTGCAAGAGGCGCAGATCGAAAACGAGACGCTGCGCAAGCAGTTGGGCTTTAAGAGCGCTGTGCCCAGCTATGAGCTCCTTTCTGCCGAAGTAATCGGCCATGACCCCAACGCCCTGTTGCAGTATCTGATTATCGATCGTGGCGCTCAGGATGGTGTGGCCGTGGCCATGCCCGTGCTTGCCGACACGGGCCTGGTGGGCCGCATCAGCGAGGTCAGCGCCAATTCGGCCAAGGTCATGTTGATCTCAGATCCCTCGTCGTCGGTGAGCGCCATTATCCAGCGTACGCGCGCCACGGGTGTGGTGCGTGGCAATGTCGATGGCGGTCTGACCATGTACTACCTGTCCCCGGGCGACGTGGTAGAGCCCGGCGATGTGGTGCTGACCTCAGGACTGGGGGGCAACTTTCCCAGGCGGTTGAATATTGGGCAGGTGACCAGCGCGTCCTATTCGGATGTGGACATGTTTCAGCAGGCCCAGGTGGTGGCCCCACAGGTGTTACGTAGCCTCGAAGAGGTGATGGTGCTCTTGAACGCCACCGACTATGAGCTGGCCGAGCCCGAGCAGCCACCCGCGCCGCCGGCGACGCAGGCGGAAGAGTAGGCCATGGGCGCCTATCTGGCCATTCCCGCGGGCATCCTTGGGGCGGTGCTGCAGTCTGCGCTGATGCCGCATCTGCGCATCCTGGGCGGCACGCCAAACCTGGTGCTGGTGGTGCTGATTACCTGGGTACTGCTGGTGCGCACTCAAGATGGCATCGTGTTTGCCCTGTCTGCCGGTGTGGCCCTCGACACCATCTCGAGCGCGCCCTTTGGCCTGGCGATGGTGGCCCTCACCATCGTGGCGCTGTTAGCCGGCCTCGTCGGGGCCAATCTGTTCCGCGCAGCATGGTATCTGCCCTATGTGTCGGTGACGGTGGGCACGCTGGTGTATGGTCTGTTGGGCATCATGGCGCTGCAAGCGGTGGGGCGGCTGGCGCCGGTTGGGCTCAGCATGCGCCATGCGGTATTGCCCGAGCTGGTGCCCAACCTGGTGCTGATGGCGATTGTGTACGAACTCGCGCACGCCTTGGCGCGCTTTCGCCGCCGTGGCGAGATAGGCTGATATGGGCATCCCACGGCGGCGGTTCATCGCCTTTCAGATCGTGGCTTTTGTGTGCCTGGGGATGATCGTGGCGCGCCTGTGGCAGTTGCAGGTGGTGTCGTCGCAGACCTACCGCGCCTCGGCCGATGCCAACCGCTTTCGCCTGGTGTCGATTGACGCTCCCCGGGGCATCATCTATGATCGCGCCGGACGTATGCTGGTGCGCAACGTGCCCAGCTTTACCCTGAGCCTGGTGCCCGCTGGCCTGCCCGAAGATGAGGACGAGCGCCGCGCGATGATGGAGCGCCTGGCCGAGCTGCTGGATATGGGCCCCGAGGGCGCCGATGAGCTGGAGACGCGCCTGGCTGCGCGTCTCGTCAACCAGTATGCGCCGGTGCGCGTGGCCGATGAGGTCTCGCGGCCTGCAGCGTTCATCATCGAAGAAGAGCACCTGATGCTGCCTGGCGCGGTCATCGAGGCTGTGCCTGTGCGGCAGTATGTGGATGGCTCGCTGACGGCGCACGTGCTGGGCTATATGGGGCACATCCCCAACAACCAGATCGAAGCCTATCGCCAACGCGGCTATAACCTGGGAGATCAGGTGGGGTTGGTGGGCCTCGAGTATACCCAAGAGGACCTGCTGGCTGGCGTCAAGGGCCAAAAGCATATCGAGGTGGACGCCTTTGAGCGCGAAGTGAGAGTGATCGCTTCGCAGCCGCCTGGGCCGGGCGACAATGTGGTGATCACCCTCGACCTGGACCTGCAGCAGGCTACCGAGAACGCCCTGCGTGACGGGATGGCGGCGGCCGGCTCGCGGGTGGGCGTGGCCATCGCCATGGATCCGCGCACGGGCGAGGTGCTCTCGTTTGTCTCGCTGCCGAACTTTGACAACAATCTGTTCTCGGGCGGCATCTCGCATGAGGACCTGGTACGGCTGAGCAGCGATCCGGCGTTGCCGCTGGTCAACCACGGCGTGAGCGGGCAATATCCGCCTGGCTCGGTGTTCAAGATTGTGCCGGCCACGGCTGCGCTGCAAGAGGGCGTGATCGATCGGCGCACGACCTTTCGCTGCGGGGGCATGCTCTGGCTGCCCAACAAGCTCTTTCCTAATGACCCTGCGCAAGCCACGCCGTTCTATTGCTGGCGCACCGCGGGCCACGGCAATCTCACGGTACAAGAGGCCATTACGCAGTCTTGTGACATCTTTTTCTATCTCGCCACGGGCGGCTTTGGCCAGTTCCAGGGGCTGGGCATCGAGCGGCTGGCTGAGTATGCTGGGGCCTATGGCTTTGGCGCCGCCACGGGCATCGAACTCTCGGGCGAGCTCTCGGGCCTGCTCCCCAGCGACAAGTGGAAGCGCCAGAACTATGGCGAGAGCTGGTTCACCGGCGATACCTACAATGCGTCCATCGGGCAGGGCTTTATCCTGGCCACGCCATTGCAGGTGCTCAACGCCACGGCGGCCATTGCTAATGGGGGCACGCTCTACCGCCCACAGCTAGTTTATCAGGTGATCGACCCCGAAGGGCAGGTGTTGCACACATTGCAGCCCGAGCCGATCCGAGATATTCCGGTGGATGACGCTCATATTCAGCTGGTGAGGCAGGGCATGCGCGAGGCGGTGACGCGCGGCACCGCCTATATGATGCGCATCCCCGAAGTAGCCGTGGCCGGCAAGACTGGCTCGGCCGAGTATGCCGCTTTTGATGAAGAGGGTAATCTGTTGGTGGATGAGCATGGCTACCTGCCCACCCATGCCTGGTTCACGGCCTTTGCGCCGTATGAAGACCCCGAGATCGCGCTGGTGGTCTTTCTCGAGGGCGGCGGTGAGGGCTCGCAGACAGCGGTGCCGGTGGCCTCGCGCATCTTGAGGCACTACTTTCAGCTTGACCAGCCGACGGCCGTCCCAACGCCAGAACCGGTGTCTCTGGGGGGCGCTGAGGTCGTCACCGAGGCAGAGCAAGCCGACCAGAGCGCGCCCGAAGCCGTTGTCGACACGCAGCAGTAGAGAGCAACGCCAATGGACAAAGCAATTCAGATCAAGGGCACACGCGAGGGGCTGACCATCACGCTGGGTGCCAGCAGCATGCCCGATGTGCTCCAGGACCTGGGCCACCAACTGCGCACGCAAGGAGCCTTTTTCAGGGGCGGTGCTGTTGCCCTGCAGGCTACCACGCGGGCGCTGACGCGCGACGAGATCGTTGCAGTGCGCGATCTGCTGGCCGACTATGATATGACGCTGCGCACCATCGTCACCAGCAACGATGTGACGCGCCAGGCGGCGACGCAGCTCGATATCAAGGTGGTCGATGCCGAGCCTCAGCGCGCAGTGGCCCGTGCCGCCCCGCCACGCGAAGGGCGCGAGCCCACTGGCCCCAGCACGGGCGATGGCATGCGGGGCATGCTCGTCAAGCGGGTGGTGCGTTCGGGGCAGACGGTGCGCCATGCCGGGCATGTGGTGGTCATTGGCGATGTGAACGTTGGCGGTGAGATTCTGGCCGGCGGCGACATCGTGGTGTGGGGTCGCCTGCGCGGCCTGGCCCATGCCGGCTGTTACGGCGATGAGAAGGCGTTGGTGTGCGCCCTCGAACTGGCCCCTCAGCAGTTGCGCATTGCGCAACATGTGGCTCGCCCAGCTGAGGGGGGCAGGCGCGCCGGAGATGAGCCCGAGGTGGCACGGGTGGCCGATGGCGCCATTGTGGTCGAGCCGTGGGACCAGGCGCGCCGGCAGGGTGCACCGCGATGAGCGCACGCATCATCACCATTACCTCGGGCAAAGGGGGCGTGGGCAAGACGACGACCGTGGCGAACCTGGGCGTCGCCCTCTCGCGCATGGGGCAACGCGTGGTGGTGATCGACTCGGATATCGGCCTGCGCAACCTGGATATGATCCTGGGCCTGCAGAACCGCATCATTTATGACATCGTCGATCTGGTCGAGGGTCGCTGCCGAGCGCGGCAGGCGCTGATCCGCGATCGCGTGGTGCCCGAGCTCTACCTGTTGCCCGCCGCCCAGAGCCGCGACAAGACCGCTGTGAGCCCTGCTGATATGGTGCGCATCTGCGAGCAATTGCGCAACGAGTGCGACTTTATTCTGGTCGATTCGCCGGCGGGCATCGAGCTGGGCTTTCGCAATGCCATCGCACCCTCCGACGAGTTCATTCTGGTGACCACGCCCGAGTATGCCGCACTGCAAGATGTCGATCGGGTGTTGGGCATCCTCGAGAGCGAAGGGCGCGATCAGACGCGGCTGATCATCAACCGCATGCGGCCCGAGCTCTCGCGGCGTGGAGACTCGCTCACGGTAGACCAGGTGCTCGACGTGTTGGGCCTGGATCTCCTCGGCATTGTGCCCGAAAGCGAAGACGTTATCGCTGCGAACGTGCGAGGTGTGCCCATTGCTCACGCTGCCGAGACGCTGGCGGGGCAGGCCTACCAGAACATCGCACGGCGGCTGCTGGGCGAGCAGGTGGCGTTTATCCCTTTGCTCAAGGGCCGGCCAAAGTGGTGGCAGCGGTTGGGTTTGGGCCGCCGGTCGGCAGGCAATGATGGAGCCTAGAGCCATGTGGCGCACGTTTGATGCGCTCTCACTGCTGTTGACGCTGCTGCTGGTGGTCACCGGCTGCGTCATGATCTATTCGGCCTATGAGACCTCGATGCCATCGGCTGGCCAGCTCGAGTGGGATAACACCGTGGTGCGCCAGGCCGTGTTCGCCGTCGGCGGGCTGGTCATCTATGCCCTGCTGGCGCTGGTGGACTATGATATCTGGCTGAGGCTCTATCGCTGGATCTATGGCTTTGTGCTCTTGTTGCTGGCGAGCACGCTGCTGCTGGGGCAATCTCGCTTTGGCGCTCAGAGCTGGTTCGAATTCGCCCTGTTCGACGTACAGCCCAGCGAGCTGTGCAAGGTGCTGATGATTTTGGTGCTGGCGCGCGTGCTGGGGCGCAGCCAGGCACGACTCGAGGGCCCGTTGCCATTGTTTGAGGCTTTGGCGATGGTGGCGCCACCGGTGGTCATGATCTATGTGCAGCCTGACTTTGGCCTGGCGGTGATTCTGCTGGCCACTGCCGCAGGGATGATCTTTTTGTCGGGCGTGCGTTGGCGGCATATGCTGCTGATCCTGATCGTGTTGGCGGCCATTGCGCCGGTGATCTGGTTCCAGCTCGAGGATTACATGCGGGGCCGCATCTTGCAGTTTCTCATGCCCAGCGCCCACGCCTCTGATGACAGCTACAATATCAACCAGGCGCTGATCTCGATCGGTTCAGGAGGCCTGTGGGGCAAGGGGCTTTTGCAGGGCACGCAGACACAGCTCTACTTTTTGCGCGTGCGCCACACCGACTTTATCTTTTCGGTGTTGGCCGAAGAGTTGGGCTTTGTGGGGGCCACTACGCTGATCGGCGTGTACGCGCTGTTGATCGCCAGCCTGGTGCGCACGGCACTGCAGGCGCGCGATGCTGGCGGGCGGCTGATTGCAGGGGGCGTGGCCACCATGCTGCTGCTGCAGGCCTTTATCAACATCGGTATGAACGCCAACCTGCTGCCCGTGAGCGGCCTGCCGCTGCCGCTGGTGAGCTATGGCGGCAGCTCACTGATAACCACCCTGGCGGCGCTGGGCCTGGCCCAGAGTGTGGCGCTGCGCCGCGAGCGCCCCGAGCCGCTACTGCCTCGTTCATCCATACAGGGGAGATCGCTATGACTTCTCAGACGGTGCGGGTGCGCTTTGCACCCAGCCCAACCGGCTACCTGCATCTGGGCGGCGCGCGCACGGCGCTCTACAACTATCTCTTTGCCCGCCATGAGGGCGGTCGCTTTGTGCTGCGCATCGAAGACACCGACCGCACACGCTACCATCCCGAGGCGCTGCCCGATCTGCTGATGGGCCTGCGCTGGCTGGGCCTCTGGTGGGACGAGGGCCCCGAGATCGGCGGCGAGTACGGGCCCTACTATCAGTCAGATCGTGTGCATCTCTACCGCGAATATGCCGAACAGCTGCTGCGCGAGGGCCGCGCCTACCGCTGCTATTGCAGCGCCGAACGCCTGGCCTCGCAGCGCGCCAGGCAACGCGAGGACGATGACCATGGCGGCGCCACCGGCACCCCCGGCTATGACCGCCACTGCCGCTATCTGACGGCCAAGCAGATAGCCGATTATGAGGCGCAGGGCATTCGCCCTGTCATCCGCCTGGCGGTGCCGCTGGAGGGTGTCACCGAGTTTGATGACCTGTTGCGCGGCCACATCGCCGTGCAGAACGAGCAGCTCGACGATCTGGTGCTGCTCAAGTCGGACGGCTTTCCCACCTACCACCTGGCAAACGTGGTCGACGACCACCTGATGGCCATCACCCACATCTTGCGCGGCGACGAATGGCTGGCCTCGGTGCCCAAGCACGTGCTGCTCTATCGCGCCTTTGGCTGGGAGATGCCCGTGCAGGTGCATCTACCCACCATCCTCGACCCTTCGGGCAAGGGCAAGTTGAGCAAGCGCAAGAAAAAGACGGCCGACGGCAAAGAGCTGCTCACCTACATCCACGAGTTCAGGCAAAAGGGCTACCTACCCGAGGCGATGGTCAACTTTTTGGCGCTGGTGGGCTGGTCGTACGACGCCGAGCACGAGTTCTTTGGGCGCGACGAACTGATCCGCGTGTTCGACCTCACACGGGTGAGCAAGAGCCCGGGCGCCTTTTCCTACGACAAGCTCGACTATATGAATGCGGCCTACATCCGTGGTCTGGGCCAGAACGACCTGGCCGGGCGGCTGCTGCCCATCCTCAGAGAGAGCGGCCTCGACGCTGACATCGATTCGGTGCTGGCCTTTGTGCCGCACATCCAAGAGCGGATCAAGGTGCTGAGCGAAGCCAGCGAGTGGATCGATTTTGCCTATGTTGACGATCTTTCGTATGACGCGGGCGAGCTGCTGCAGAAGCGATTGACGCCTCAGCAGGCTGCTGTGGCGCTCGAGGCAGCGGCTGCGGCGCTGGAGGCGTTGCCCGAGTACAGTGAGACGGCCATCGAGGCGGCTCTGCGCGCGCAAGCCGAGGCGTCGGGGCTCAAAGCGCGCGAGTTCTTTGGGGCTGTGCGCGTGGCCGCGACGGGCAAGGCCGTGGCGCCGCCGCTGTTCGGCAGCCTGGCCATTCTGGGGCAGGCGCGCACCGTCAGGCGGCTCAAGGCAGCCATTGCGGCGCTAGCGGCGTTGGGCTGAGAGGAGCCAACCACCTGGTGACAGAGCTGACGCTGAGCGGCCACTATGCTGCGGCCAGCCGCCTGGCCGCAAGCCAGCGCCTGCGGCAGGCGCTGAGCAGATGCCAGCGCATCCTCAAGACCTACCCCAAGCATCTGCGCACCTATGGCGTGCTGGGTAGCATCTATCTGCAGGCAGGGCTGCACAGTGTGGCCGAGGACTTGTTCCAGCGTCTGCTCTCGGCCGATCCTGAGAACGCGCCGGCTTATGCCAGCCTGGGCGCCATCTACAATCAGCGGGGGCAGCTCGCTGAGGCCCTCTGGCAGCTAGAGCGCGCCTGGGAGCTGGCGCCAGCGCGTGAGGAGTATGCCCGTGAGGTTCGCGCCGATCTGCAGCGGCTCTATCGTCAGCGCGGCGACGCTCCCGGCCGCCTAAAACCCACGCGCGCTGCTTTGGCGCGCACCTACATGCGAGGCGGCCTGTATGATCACGCAGTTACCGAGCTCAGGACGCTGCTCGTCGAGCTGCCTGACCGCTATGATCTGCAGGTCATGCTGGCCGAAGCGCTCTGGCAACAGGGGCTGCCTGACGAGGCGGCCAGGGTATGCCAGGGCCTGCTGGGGCAACTGCCCAATTGCCTCAAGGCGAACTTGATTCTGGGGCAGATCTGGCTCGACGGTGACCGCGACGAAGAGGCGCGCGCCCTGTTACAGCGGGCACAGGCGCTCGATCCAGAGAACCTGGTGGCCCAGGAGCTCTTCGGCGGACGCTCGCCGTTGCCGCCAAGGGTGGTTCGCCTGCCCTTTGAAGAGGACGACGCTCCCCCCCTCGACCTGCCTTACCTGCAAGCCGACGAGCCCACAGAGCCAGCCGATGCACCGCAACAGGCGGTGTGAGCATCATCACAAGGAGCTGATCCATGGAGCGGACACTGATCATCGTCAAGCCAGATGCCGTGCAGCGAGGCCTGATCGGCGAGATCGTCGCGCGGTTCGAGCGCCGCGGTCTCAAGATCGTGGGCCTCAAGATGCTGCAGATCGACGAGCCGTTGGCGCGCCGACACTATGCCGTGCACGAGGGCAAGCCCTTTTTCGATGGGCTGATCCGTTACATCACCTCGGCGCCGGTGGTGGTGATGGTGCTCGAGGGCAAACAGGCCATCGCTGTGGCGCGCAACACTATGGGCTCTACCCGTCCTGCCGAGGCTGCGCCGGGCACCATCCGGGCTGACTTTGGCGTTGAGGTGGGGCGCAACCTGGTGCATGGCTCTGACGGCCCCGAGACGGCGGCCTATGAGATCGACCTCTACTTTAAGCCCGGCGAGCTGCTGACGTGGGATCGCAGCGCCGACCCCTGGATCATGGAGTAGGTGCATAGACCAAGGGGGCCGCTCATGGTGAGCGGCCCCCTTGTCGTCTCAGGCGATGCGCAACACTGTGCGCGCCTTGTTCCATAGCTCTTCGAGCTGATAGTGGGCGCGCTGCTCTTCAGAGAAGAGGTGCACCACCACGCTCCCATAGTCTAGCAACACCCAGCCACCCGCAGGGGTGCCCTCGATGCTGGCCGGTGCGATGCCGCACTCGCGCTTGGTCTGTTCGACCACCTCGTCGCTCAGTGCGCCGATCTGTCGCTCGCTGGTGCCGGTGGCGATGATAAAACAGTCGGTGATGAGGGTGACTTCTTGCATGTCCAAAAGCAAGATGTCTGTGCCCATCTTGCTGGCCAACGTGTCGACAATATAGCGAGCGAGTTCCAGAGCTTCCAGTGTCGCCTCCTGCGTTCGTCTGTGTGACCAGAGTATATCACAGCGCGACGGCGTTGGTAAACCCGCGCAGTCGCAGAGGGCTCTTGCAGGGCGGCTCGGCCGGGGCTAGAATCGCTGCACACGCCTGCGAGGAGGTCACAAGGGTGCGCCAGGCAGCGGTGATGTCTCAGTTTCTCAAGCGTTTTGCCGAACAGCATCCCCGGCTGGCTTTCAAGGGCATGCGGCAGCTGCGCGATGATGTGATGCCCCCCTATCAGCTGGTGCTGCGTGTGGCGCTGGGCCAGGGGCAACGCGAGGTCGATCTCTATATCGTGGTGCTGGGCGAGGGGCACCCCGACGATGTGCGTCGTGTGCTGGGGCAGCTTCAGCCTCTGCCGGCCGACGACGGGCGCACTGCACTGCAGGTCATGGTAGCGCCTCAACTGGCCGACGATGCACTGGCGCTCTGCTCGGCCGCCAACGTGGGCGCAATAGACCTGGCCGGCAACGCCTTGCTCGACGCGCCCGGCCTCTACTACTGCGTGTCGGGCCGAGACGCCGCCTCTGGGCGCAGGCGCGACGTGAGCGCGCCGTTTCGTGGCAAAGCCGAGCGCGTGGCACGGCGGCTGCTGCTCGAGCGGGGCCGTGACTGGACCATGCGCGAGCTGGCCGCTGCCGCCGAGACCAGCCTGGGCCTGGCCAGCATGACCACCACGGCGCTCGCCGCACAGCGGCTGGTGGCCAAGTCTCGCCAGGGCCTCAGTGCCCATGACCCCACCCTGTTGCTCGACGCCTGGGCCGAGGCGTACGATCTGCGGCGCAGCCCCTTTGTCATCTACCGCTCGACACTGGACATGGCCCAGATCGAGGTGCGTCTACGCGAGCAGGCCACAGCGCCCTACGCCCTGACCCTCTGGTCGGCCTATCGCCATCTGATGGGGGAGAACGTGCGCGAGCGCTATCTGGCCCTTTTTTGGGCGGGGCCAACGTCGGCTGCTGAAGAGCTGCTGCACCTCAACCGGCGCGTGGGCAGTGCCTACCTGTTCCTTTTTCAACCCTATGACGAGAGTCTGCTCTGGGGCGCGCAGGCCGACGAGAGTGGTGTGATCAGCGTCAATCCGCTGCAACTCTATCTCGACCTGGGCTCGGGCGACGAGCAAGAGCTGGCGCTGGCGCAACAGGTGCGGGCGCGTCTGCTGGGCTACTGACGGATGCTGGCCGACCGCTGGCAGATGCGCAGCGTCAGCAGCTCTAGCGCCAGGGGCGGGTCCATCTTGCCGGTCTTGATCTCTTCATCGGTTTGGGCGATGCGCTCCATGATGTCATCCAGCTCGTCTGGCGCAAACCGTGGCGCCTGGGCCAGCAGCTTGTCGAGTGCAAAGCGATGGCGCACCCCCAGGCGTTCACCGATGGCGCCATGTGGCAGCCCGTCTCGGCTCAGCTCTTGGGCGCCGATCAGCAGGCGCACCTGGCGGGCGATCATGGTGAGGATGTACAACTCGTTCGCGCCGTCGCCGAGCAAGCGCTCGAGTTCGTCCAGCGCCTGGCGCGGGCGGCGCTGCCCCAGTGCATCGACCAGGGCAAAGATGTTGGCCTCGATGGATGCCGGGGTCAGCTCATGCACCATCTCGGTGCTGACCTCGCCGGCATAGCCGGCGCGCGCAGCCAGCTTTTGCAGCTCTTGATCGAGGGCGCGGCGGTCGGCGCCCACCTGCTCGATCAGCAGCGTTACGGCCGCCGGCGCCAGTCGCACGCCCAGAGCCTCGCCGTGCTCGGCCAGCCAGCGTTGCAGGCGGGTGCGGCCGTCTGGCGAGCGCAGATCGATCGGCTCACAGAGGATGATCTTGGCGGCGGGCAACGTCTTCGACAATGCCAGCAGCGGATGTCTCGCTGGCAGGCGCTCCTCTTCAACCAGGGCCAGATCGGTGGTGGGCGGCAGGCCAGGCAGGTAGTCGAGCAGCTGAGCTAGCTCGTCGCCAGTGCGCGTAAGCCGCTTGAGCAGCCCCTCGACCACCAGCAACCGTCGGTCGGTGAGAAAGGGCAGCGTGCTGCATTCGTTGAGCAGCTCTCGCATCACGACCTTGCGGCCGTCAAGACGTGTGACGTTTAGCTCGCCCAGCCCGGCCTGCATGGTCTGCTCACGCAGGCGCGCCACCTCTTGAGCGCGGCCATATTCGTCTTGGCCGTGGATCAGATAGAGCATGGCTTAGCCCTCATAGATGGCGACGCGATGCCGCACTCGCCCATGCAGCACCTTACGTTGGGCAGGCGCCAGATCGAGGCCCTGTACATCGGCGTCGGTGGTGAGCCGCGCCTGCGCCAGCTCGCCCAGAGGTTGCGCTGCCCCCAGCGCCAGGGTCATCAGTAGGGCGGCCAGAGCGCCACGCCGAGCGGGGTGGCGTCGTGACAGTGCCAGCCAACCCGCCAGCAGGGCCAGCAGGCCGCCCACGGCCAGGTTGGTGCCGCAGTTAGGGTGCACCGCCAGGTTCGCCTGGCCGTTCTGCAGCCGACCCAGGGCCTGTCGAGCGGCCGTATCGATGGCGGCGGTGTCTGCATCGCCATACAGGGTAAAGCCGCGTGGGTCGCTGCGGCCCAACAGCCGCCCTCGCACGGCCTGACGAGGCAGCAGGTGCAAAGTGGCATGTTCGATGGCGTGCACGCGACGGGCCCGTTGCAGCAGGTTTGGCATTGGCGCGCTTCCTTATCGCTATGATAGTTGCAGTATACCACGCTGGCGGGGCATGCTCATGGCAGCGCTTGCCGACGTCTGGTTGCCGCTCTATAATCGCGCTGCAACGCGATGGGAGGGGCCCATGCCAGACACCAAGATCGTCATGAGCGATCTACACCTCGGCGCCGGCTCATATGATGGGCGCAATCGGCTCGAGGACTTTGACCAGGATGACCACTTTGCGGCGCTGTTGGGGCGTCTCGCTGAAGAGAGCGATGCCACCGGCCAGGGCATGGAGCTGGTATTTGCGGGCGATGCGTTCGATCTGCTGCAGGTGCCTGCTTTGCCACCCGACGAGTACATGCCCGATGCCACGCACCCGACCAGTGTCTATCTGGCCAGTTCGTCCGAGGCCTCGCGCCTCAAGATGGCCCTGGTCATCGCCGGGCACCCGACGTGGTTCAGCGCTTTGAGCCGCTTTATCAGCGATGGGCAGCCAGTGCGCCGGGTGACCTTTATCAAGGGCAACCATGACGTCAATCTGCACTGGGCCGGCGTCCAAGACGCTATTCGTCAGGCGCTCGATGCCACCGCGGGGCGGCGGGCGGCCTGTGTGCGCTTTCTCGAGCGACGGCTGCTGCGCGATGGCGTATACATCGAGCACGGCAACCAGTACCTCGAGCGCGTCAACTGCTTTCCAGACTTTGTGGAGCCCCACGATCCCGACAACCCCGAAGAGCTCTACCTCCCCGCCGGATCGCGCTTTGTATGTCGCTTTTTCAACCGGCTCGAGCGCCAGCATTACTGGCTCGATGGCGTCAAGCCGCTCACGGCGCTGATCTGGTATCTCTTTGCGCTGGACTTTCGGCTGGCCATCAATGCGTTGGGGGCGTTGGTACGCGAGGCGCCCTCGCTCGTGTTGGGCAGCCTGCCTATCACCTGGGCCGTCACCAACCAGGTTGAGGCGCTGGACGACATTCAGGCGAACCTGGCCAATCCGCTAGAGATGGGCACCCTGGAGCGGCAAACCGATCGGCGAGGCGGCTTTTATGCCCGTGTGTCAGATGCGTTGGCGCTCTACGGCGTGCCGCGCGGGCTGGCCCAGGCGGCGGCTGATCCCGAAGACTATACGGCGCTGCCGCGCGCCTGCGCCGAAGAGGCCGCACAGCGCTCGCGGCTGATGGACGTGGCGCGGGCCAAGCTGCATCAAGAGGACGTGCGCGTGGTCATCATGGGGCACACCCACGAGGCCTGCCATCATGACCTGGGTGAGGACTGCGCTTACCTTAACTGTGGCAGCTGGACGTGGCTGCGCGACTTTGCCGGCGAAGACTATCAGGCCTGGCGTCGGCTGGTGCGCTTTCCCGAGACCTATACATCGCAGCGTCGGCTTACCTATGTGCGCGTCGACTATGGCGAGGATGGCTTGCCCGTGCCGTCGCTGCAGACCTATCAGACAGCGGCCGAGCCCCGTGGTCTGCTGAACTGGCTGCAACGCGTCACACCTGGGCGGCCTGAGCCCGCCGCTGAGGACGCCGGGCGCTAACGTCGACCGTTGGTGGCCCGCCAGGCCTCGAGCTCGGCCAGCACACGCTGCCACACCTGTTCAGAGGCGAGCTCATCGGGGTGTGGCTCAAAGCCCATGCGCAGGTAAGCGGCTACGGCCTGTTTGCGCCAACTCTGGGTATGCAGCATCGCCTGGCCAAAGCCGCGCGCTTTGAGACGGTGCAACCCGGCCAGCGTGATGGCCTTGCCTAAACCGGCGCCGCGCTCGTCGCGACGCACGCCCAGCCAGTGCAACATACCCATGGTGTGGTCGCGACCCTGCCAGGCGCCCACGGCCGCTACTGGTCGATCGCCCCGCCAGATGATCTGGATGAACGATGGCTCAAAGATGGGGTCATCGAACGCGTCTCGGAACCAGGCCTCGTCGGCGCCCCCGTTAAAGCACGAATGGTTCATCACCTCGAGGTAGGCCCATAGCTCATCCTCGCGCATCGAGCGCAGTGCGTAGCCGGCTGGCAGTTCGACCGGGGGCAGGGCATCGAGGGTTGGGCGCAGCATGCGCAGTCCTTGCTCGTTCGAGTGCTGGTGCGCCAGAATCTCAAACGTGCAGGTGCGCCCCACATTGTGCACCGGTGTACCTGGGAACTGCTGCTGCAGATAGGCTGCCATCTTGCGCACACCCGGTATCTCGGCCACCGCATGGTTGACGGTCAGCAGCGGCACGCCCATATCGGCCAGATAGGACCCCTCACGCCACTGTGAGATGCCGTCGTCGGTGGCCAGGATGGCGTCGGCGCCCATCGTCAGCATGGCCTGCGCACTGGTAATGGCGCCCGTGCCGATGCCCACCCGCGACACCATCTGATCTTTGGCGCCCGAGAAGAGCACCGCCTGTTGCCCCAGCCGGCGCACACGTTCGAGCACCATGGTCACCAGCTCCCAGGCCGTGACGCGGGGGATGGCCAGCACGCGATGAAAGTCGTCGGCGGCCACAACGGGACCGATGCCCAAGTAGTCTGCCCAGGCGTCGGGGATGCCGATTTTGGGGAAGCGATCCCACACGTCATGGCAGCGATAGACCACCATACCGGTGCGCTCGAGCCAGGCGCGCTTGGCGCGGGCAGGTGGGGTGGCGAGGGCCTGCGGGTCGCGATCCCAGTGGTCGTAAAAGGTGGGCTCGTGGGTGATGAACAGGTTGCAGCCCAGGGCGTGGGCCTCTTCAACGGCCGCTTGGAGCGACTGCCAGCCCACGGCAATGCCCGTCACCGGCGTGTCGGGCGAGCCCGCCTTGAAGGCGTCGACCGATCGCTCCCAGTCGACCCAGGTGCCCTGTGTTTGCAGCAACTCGGCCACATGACGCGCCAACAGTGTCATCGCTTTGACCTCCCGATAGTGAGAGCATCATAGCCCGGCGCCTGTCGACGTCAACTGATGCCGATTGGCGCGCGCTAGGCGCTGTGTTAGAATGGCCGACAGCTAACGGCGGAGGGTGGGCACATGGCGACGGTGATTCGCCGGCTGCGTGGGGGCATTTGGACGGAGCACCTCATTACGCTGGCCGTTGCGACGTTCTTGCTCAACTTTGGCTCGGGCCTGTTGAATGGCGCCAGCACCAACTTTTTTGTGGTGACGCTGGGGATGACAGGCCAACAGGTGCTCTGGCTCGCCGGCTTGCGCGAGGTGCCCGGCCTGACGCTGATCTTTGTGGCCGCGCTGATCATGCACTGGCCGTTGCGCCGCCGCGCATTTATCTCGGTGTTGCTGATGGCCATCGGTTATGGCCTTTATGTGGTGATCAACTCGTTTGTGGCGCTGGTGGCCGTCGCCATCGTGGCGAGCTTGGGCTTTCACACCTGGCAGCCCTATCAGAGCGCCATCGCCATGTCGTTGACCACCAAAGATCGCTCGGGAGAGGTGATGGGGGCCATTTCCTCGGTGCGATCTCTGGCCTCGATTGCGGGCATGGCGGTCATCGCTGCCATCTCGGCCCTGCTGCCAGACATGAACCTGCGCAACTATTTCGCCTCAGGGGCCCTGCTTATCCTCATCGCCGCCATCTGGCTGTTGCGCCTGCCGCGTTCTGTGGGCGTCGACGAGCGCGAGATGCCGCGCATGTTGGTTCACCCGCGCTATTGGCTCTATTACGTGCTGACCTTTTTCGAGGGCTCACGCATGCAGGTATTTGGCACTTTTGGCACTCTGGTGCTGGTGCGTGATTACGGCCTGGGTGTCACCAAGATCAGCCTGGTGTTGTTGGCCAGCGCCATCGTTAACCTAGTGGCATCGCCCTATCTGGGCAAGCTGCTCGATCGGCTGGGCGAGCGTCTGACGTTGAGCGTGAGCTATGTGCTGCTGGCGTTCTGTTTTGTGGGCTATGCGACCTTTCACAACACCATCGCTCTGGCGGCGCTGCTGGTGTGTATCAACATGCTGGTGCTGATGAGTATGGGCCTGCAGACTTATGTCAACCGTATCGCGCCGGCCCGCGAGCTGACGCCCACGCTGTCGGCTGGCGTCAGCATCAACCACATCACCAGCGTGGGTATGTCGCTGGTGGCCGGTTTGCTGCTCGAGCGGCTGGGCTATGAGGCGCTCTGCTATGGCGCGGCCGCGCTGATCATGCTGTCGGTGCCCTTTGCCCTGGCTATTCGGCTGCCCAAAATGGTGCCCCAGCCTGCCGCGGTGACGGCCGAATGAGCCGCACTGCCGTGGCTGCCCGCCTCAAGGGAGCGTTTGGCAATAGCGAGTTTTGGAGCGCGCAGCTGATCTTGTTGGCGGCCTCGGGCTTTGCGGTCGCCTTTGGTGAGGGCATCATCAACAGCGCGCGGGCCAACTTTTTCGTCGATGTGATCGGCCTTAGCGGGAGCCAGGTGCTTTGGCTCGAGGGCCTGCGCGAGATCCCCGGCATTCTGCTCATCGTCATCGCTGCCATGCTGATGTATCTGCCAGCCACCACACGAGCGGCTGTGGCCATCCTGATCATGGGCGTGGGCTTTATGCTCGAGGCGGCCACCAACTCTTTCTGGGGGCTGGTGGCCATGGCTGTGGTGGCCAGCACCGGTGCGCACGTGTGGATGCCGCTGCAAAACGTGCTCGGGTTTGCGGCGGTGCCCAAGCGCTATTCAGGGCGAGCTTTGGGGATGCTGCAGTCGGTGGCGGCGCTGGCGTCGATCGTGGGCATGGGCGCCATCGGTTTGGTGTCTGCCCTCAACAGCAGCACCTCGTTGCGGCTCTACTTTATCATTGGCGGCGCCTTTATCGTGGTGGGCGCCGTACTCTTGCTCAAGCTGCCGCGCACCCTGGGCGCCACGGCCGAACGCTCTCCGCGTGTGGTGCTCAAAGCACGCTACTGGCTCTATTATGTACTGACCTTCTTTGAGGGCTCGCGCAAGCAGGTGCTGCACACCTTTGGCACCCTCTATCTGGTAGACCAGTTCAAGCTGCCGGTGTGGCAGATCAGTACGCTGCTGGTGCTGAGCTCAGTGGTCAACCTGGCTGCCAGCCCGGTGATGGGCGCGCTGGTCGATCGGCTGGGAGAGCGCAAGACGCTCTCGGGCAGCTATGCGGCCCTGGTGGTGTGTTGTGGCGCCTTTGCCGTGTTCGATCAGCCGCTGCTGCTGATGAGCATCTTTGTGGTGATGCGCATGTTGGTGCTGCTGGGCATGGGCCTCAACACCTACGTCAACCGCGTCGCCCCTCGCCAGGAGTTGGACCCAACCCTCTCGGCGGGCATCAGCATCAACCATGTCACCTCGGTGGGCATGCCCATTGTGGCGGGCCTGTTGCTGCCCTTGATCGGCTATCAGGGCGTGTTTGCGGGCACGGCGCTGCTGATTCTGCTGTCGATTCCCTTTACCCTGGCAATCCGCATGCCGGCCGGCGAGGCACAGGTGGCTGCTGCCCCGGCTGAGTAGCGGTAGGGCGGTCTCTGGAGGTGCGATGAGCGATTTGATGAGCACAGGCTGGTTCCGCGTGCTGGTGGCGCTGACGGTGCCGGTGCTGTGGGGCGTGGGCACGGCCTGGTTCTTTGAGCGACTGAACGCCCGCCGCGCTGCACTCAAGGCCGCGCAGCGTGACGTTCATCAGGGGGGCGCGTGAGCTGGTTCTCACCGGCCACCTACCTGGGTGCGCTAGCCATCGGGCTGGGCATCGGGGCGCTGACGGGCATGTTCGGCGTGGGGGGCGGCTTTCTGGTGACGCCGCTGCTCAATGTGCTGCTGGGCGTGCCCATGCCCTTGGCTGTGGGCACCGGGCTCTTGCAGGTGCTGGGCACCACCAGCAGCGGCATCTATCTGCGGCGCAAGAGCGGCCTGATCGACCTCAAGCTCGCTGTGACCCTGTTTGGCGGCAGCACGGTGGGTGTGTGGCTGGGCACAGCGACGCTGAACGGCCTCAAGGGCGCTGCAGAGGTGAAGGTGCGCGGCAACCCTGTGGCTGCCGCCGACCTCTACACGCTGATCATCTATGTGATCATGTTGATCGGCATTGCAGCCTACATGCTCTATGACACCAGCCGCACGGCGCCGCCCGAGGGCGAGCGCAGCCCCTTTGCGCGCATCCGCATCCCCCCCTTTGCCTGCTACGATTCGCTACCGGGCAACGCACTCTCTATTCCCGCGCTGTCGTACTTTGGGCTCATCCTCGGCTTTTTGACGGGCCTGTTGGGCGTGGGCGGTGGCGTGGTGCTGTTGCCGGCGCTGGTCTATCTGGCTGGTATGCGCACCCATGCCGCCGCAGCCACCAGCCTGGTGATGGTTTGGTTCTCGTCGGTTATCGCCGTGGTGGGGCATACTTTGGGCGGCAACACGCGTCTCGACCTCGCCATACCGCTGCTGGTGGGCGGCACCGTGGGGGTGCAGTTGGGCGTGGCCATCGCCGACCGGACTCGGGCGGCACAGCTCAAGCGTTACTTTGCCTGGGTGGTGGTGCTCGCCGTCGTGGTGGTGGCGACCAAGCTGCTCAACATGATCTGGTGAGGTGCTGCTGACCTGACGGGGCGAGGCCTGAGCTCGCCCCGTTTTGTTGCGCCAGGGGTGCCCCGCGCCTAGAATGAGCGCAGATAACGGGTGAGCCAGAGGAGGTGCTCGTGAATCGGGTGGTGACGTTTGGAGAGATCATGATGCGGCTCTCGCCGCCGGGCATGCAGCGCTTTGTGCAGGCACGCTCGTTCGATGTGGTCTATGGCGGCGGCGAGGCCAACGTGGCCGTCTCGCTGGCCAACTATGGCGTGCCGGTGGACTTTGTGACACGCCTACCCGCCAACGAGCTGGGTCAGGCCTGTCTGCGCTTTGTGCGCGAGGCGGGCGTGGGCGTCGACAAGATCGCCTACGGTGGCGAACGGCTCGGCATCTACTTTCTCGAGATGGGCGCCGTGGCGCGTGGCTCGCAGGTGGTGTACGACCGCGCCAACAGCTCGCTGGCCACCATCGAGCCGGGCATGATCGACTGGGATGCCGTCTTTGCCGATGCCACCTGGTTTCACTGGACGGGCATTACGCCGGCGGTGTCGGCCGGAGCGGCCGCTGTCTGCCTCGAGGCAGTGCAGGCAGCGCGGCGGCACGGGCTGACAGTGTCGTGTGATCTCAACTATCGTGCCAAGCTGTGGAAGTGGGGCAAACAGGCCGGCGAGGTGATGCCCGAGCTGGTCTCGCTGTGCGATGTCGCCATCGGCAACGAAGAGGATGCTGCTCGAGTGTTTGGCATTCATGCGCCAGAAACCGACGTGACCTCTGGCGCCATCGACGCGTTCAAGTACCGCGCAGTGTGCGAGCAGCTCAATGCTCGCTTCCCGCGACTCAAGACCATCGCCATCACCCTGCGTGGCTCGCTCAGCGCCAGTCACAACACCTGGTCGGGTATTCTGTGGGATGAGGGCGCCGTCTATACCGCGCCCACCTTTGACATTACCCACATCGTCGACCGCGTGGGCGGCGGCGACGCCTTTATGGGCGGGCTGATCTATGGGCTGCTACACTATGGCGCCGATCGCCAGTCGGCGCTGAACTTTGCCGTGGCGGCCTCGTGCCTCAAACATACCATCTTCGGCGACTTTAACCTCGTGACCGCCGCTGAGGTCGAGAAGCTGATGGCTGGCGATGCCTCGGGGCGCGTGTCACGCTGAGATAACGAGAGGAGCGACGTATTATGGCCAGATTCTCGCGGCTGCAGGTGTGGACGCAGATGGAGCAACTGGGGGTGGTGCCTCTGTTCTATGACGGCAACGTGGAGCGCGCCATCAAAACGGCCGCAGCCATCGCCGCCGGTGGCGCCAAGGTGATCGAGTTCACCAACCGCGGCGACCGTGCTTTTGAGGTCTTTCGCGAGCTGGTGGTGCACTTTGAAGAGGCCGATCCCGAGCTGGTTCTGGGGGTGGGCTCGGTGCTCGACGTGGGCACCGCCGGGCTGTACATCAACCTGGGGGCCAACTTTATCGTGGGGTCGGTCACCAACCCCGAGGTGGCCAGGTTGTGCAACCGTCGCAAGATCGCCTATTTCCCCGGGTGTGCCACCGCATCAGAGGTGTCGTACGCCGAGGAGCTGGGCGTCGAGATCTGCAAGGTATTCCCCGGCAGCGAGCTGGGCGGGCCGAGTTTTGTCAAGGCTATCCTGGCGCCCTGTCCGTGGAGCAAGATCATGCCCACCGGCGGCGTGGATGCGACCTTTGAGAACCTCAAGGGCTGGTTTGATGCGGGCGTGGTGTGCGTGGGCATGGGCTCCAAGCTGGTGCGCAGCGATTGGATCAAAGCGGGCAACTGGCAGGCGTTGACCGATCTGACGGCGCAGTGTCTCGAATGGGCCCGCCAGGCTCGCGCCTGATGCGGCGCTGAGGTCACAACGGGGAGCCCTGGGGCTCCCCGTTTGCTGTCAGAGGCGCTAGAGGTACGCGTCCATGGTGGCCGGCGGTAGGTCGGCCAGGCTGGCCGCGATGCCATCGGCCCCCGCCAACCGCTCAGCGGCGTGGGTGGTGGTGAGGGCGATACAGCGCATGCCCGCGCGGCGCGCTGCCTCGACGCCGACAATGCCGTCCTCGAGCACCAGGCAATGCTGCGGCTCGGCGGCCACGACGGCTGCGGCCTGCAGAAAAACAGCCGGATGGGGCTTGCTCTGCGGCAAAAAGGCCCCCGACACGATGCCGTGAAAGTAGTTGCCCAAGCCCAGCGCGTGCACCACGGCCACGATGTTGGCCATCTCGCCGCTCGAGGCCACCACCTGGTAGTGGCCCTGCGCACGGGCATAGTCGAGCCAGTCTAGCACGCCGGGCAGTATGCGCACGCGGTCGAGATGCTGGCGAAAGAGCGTCTCTTTGCGACGGGCCAACTCGGCGCTGCGCTCGGGCTGTATGCCAGCGCCCAGCCAGCGCTCGAGGATGGCGGTGTTGGCCATGCCAAAGGTCTCATCGAACTCTTGCCGGCTGATCTCGCGCTCCAGCTCGTGGAACATCTCTTGCCACGCCATAAAGTGGGCATCTCCCGAATCTGCCAGCACGCCATCCATATCCCACAGCAGCGCCTTGTTCATGGCCGCTCCTATCCTCGTTGGTTTCGAGAGGCCATTCTACGCTGGCGGCGCTGGCGCACCAAGCGGCGCTGTGCGGCAATCGTGCGAGCGCGTATACTCTGTGCAGAGCCCGAAAGGAGCATGCTTGGTCGAGACACTGCTGCTGATCATGATCGTTGTGCAGGCGCTGTGCCTGGTGGGCGTCACCTACTACCTGATGCGGCGGGTGCGCGCTGCCGAATCGTCGGCCGAGCTGTTGCGGCACGTGGCCGGGGCGGTGCAACAGGGGCAGGTGCAGTCGGCCGAGATGGCCCAGCAGCTGCGTGGGCTGGCGCCCCTGGGCGAGTCGTTGACGGCGCTGCGCAGCTCGGTGGCGGGCATGCAGGGCCAACTCGAGGCGCGGGCCCACGTCGAGCAACAAGCTGCCGACGCGGTGGGCCGCCTGGAGCGGGTGTTGGTTGGCTCGCAGTCGCGCGGTGCGGCGGGCGAGAATGCCGTCGAGCACTTGCTGGCCCAGCTGCCGGCCGAATGGCAGGTGCGCAACTGGCGCAGCGGCAACAAGGTGGTCGAGTTTGGCCTGCGACTGCCCGATGGCGCCGTGCTGCCCATCGACTGTAAATGGACGGGCGCCGAGCTGCTGGAGCGGCTCGACGCAGCGCAGACGCCCATCGAGGCGCGCCGCGCCAAGGATCGCCTGGTGACCGCGGTGGTACAGCGTGCCCGCGAGGTGGCCAAATACGTCGACCCGCAGACCACGGCCGGCCTGGGCATCGCGGTGGTGCCCGATGGCGTGTATGCCCACTGTCGTGAGGCGCAGGCCGAGCTGATCCGCGAGCGGGTGGTGATCATCGGCCAGAGCCTGCTGCTGCCCTATCTGTTGCTGGTGTTTCAGGCGGTGTTGGCCGCCGCCCGCGATGTGGACCTGCAGCGACTCAACGCTGCTCTGGATAGCTGCCTCGACAGTCTGGCCGCCGCTCAGGATGAGGTCCAGGGCCGGCTGTCGCGTGCCATGGTGCTGATCGAGAACAGCCGCAGCGCCCTCTCGGCCAACCTGGCCGAGGCTGCTGCGGCGCTGGGCAGCGTGCGCCGGCTGGCCTTTGAGCTGAGCCAGGCAGAGGAGGCCGACACGCCTGACAGCGCGCTCTCAGACGCGGCCGCTGCGGGCGTTGAGGCCCCGACCGTCGCGACGGCCAGGCCGTTGCCAGACGATGAATCTCTGGGAGGATGAACCATCATGAAAGTCGCCATCATCGGTGCCGGCAGCATCGTCTTTTGCAAGACGCTGCTGCTCGATATCGTGCAGACGCCGGGCCTGGAGCAAACCGAGTTCGCGCTGATGGCCCCCAGCCGCCGTCACACGCCACAGGTCGAGGCCTTTGCGCGGCGCTTGTTTGCCGCCAACGGCCTGCCTGCCCAGGTTCACGTCACCACCAGCCAGCAAGACGCCCTGCGCGGCGCCGATTTCGTCATCGCGACCTTCCAGATCGGCGGGTTGGCGGCCTATGAGGCCGATTATGACATACCCATGCGCTATGGAGTCGACCAGTGCATCGGCGACTCGCTGGGCCCGGGCGGGGTGTTTCGCGCCCAGCGCGTCATTCCGGTGGCCGTCAGGCTCGCCGAGGAGATGACCACGCTGTGCCCCGGGGCCACGCTGCTCAACTATGTGAACCCGATGGCCCCCGTGTGCTGGGCGCTGGGCAGCACCGGCGTGCCCTTTGTGGGGCTGTGCCACGGCGTGCAGACCACCATGGACCTGATCGCTGGTTATGTGGGTGTGCCCAAGGCCGAGATCGACTTTGTCTGCGCGGGCATCAACCATATGGCCTGGTTCCTCAATCTTGAGCACCGCGGCGAGGACCTCTATCCGCTGCTACGTCAGCGCTTTGAGCAGCCCGAGTACTATGCGAACGACAAGGTGCGCGGCGAGGTGATGCGCCATTTCGGCTATTTCATGACCGAGTCGAGCGGCCATCTGTCCGAATACCTGCCCTATTTTCGCAAGAACCAGCGCGCGTTGGACGCCTACTGTGATGAACCCGAGTTCGGCGGCGAGAGCGGCGCGGCGCTCAAGTGGGGCCAGCGCGTGGCCGCCCGCTACGAGGGGCGCGACATGCTGGCCGATGAGCCGGTGACGCTGCCAGGGCGGAGCATCGAGTATGGCAGCTA
>JAAYDS010000054.1 GCA_012729155.1 Chloroflexota bacterium
ACATTGACACATTGATCGTTGATACCGCCGGTCGTCTGCATACGCAGCACAACCTCATGCAAGAGCTCCGCAAGCTCGCCAGCATCGCACGTCGTCAGGTGCATCAGGCTCCCCACGAGGTGCTCCTAGTTCTCGATGCCACTACAGGGCAGAATGCACTAGCTCAGGCCAAACACTTTACGGATGCAGTGGGCGTCACCGGCGTGGTGCTGGCCAAGCTAGACAGCACCTCGCGAGGCGGCATGGCCTTTGCCGTAGGCACCGAACTGGGCTTGCCGGTGCTCTTTGCGGCCACTGGTGAAAAGATCGAGGACTGGGCCCCCTTTGATGCCGAGCTGTTTGTACAGGGCCTTTTTGCCGACAATTAGGCACCCTTGGAGGTGAGCACTATGGAATCGATACGCAGCCTGCTGCCCACCATGCTTCAGGAGATAGCCAAGCTTCAGGAGCGTCTTTGACCTCGCTGACCTCGAGCGCCAGGCCAGTGAACTGCGCCAGGCCGCTACCGCTCCCGATTTCTGGGATGACCCCGCCGCCGCTCAGGTCGTGATGCAGCAGCTCTCGGGCCTTGAGGCTGAGATCTCTCGATGGAAAGCCCTGGACGAACGCGCCAACGCTCTACTCGAACTCGACGAATTGGCCACCGCCGCAGACGATGCGAGCATGTTGGGCGAGATAGAGGCCGAGGCCATCGAGCTGCAGCAGATGCTGGCGCAGATGCGCCTGGAGCTGCTTCTGTCAGGGCCACATGATGCGCGCGATGCGATCATGACGATTCACTCGGGCGCCGGTGGCACCGAGGCCCAGGACTGGACCGCCATGCTTGAGCGCATGTATCTGCGCTGGGCCGAGCGCCATGGGCTTCGGGGCGAGATCATCGACGAAGCCGAGGGTGACGAAGCAGGGCTCAAGAACGCCACCATTGAGATTCGCGGCCGCAATGCCTATGGCCTGTTGCGCTCAGAGCGCGGCGTGCATCGCCTCGTGCGCATCTCGCCCTTTGACAATGCCAAGCGGCGCCACACCACTTTTGCACTCGTCGAGGTGATTCCCGATATCGGCGACGAGATCGCGATCGATATCAACCCCGATGACATCAAGATGGACGTCTATCGAGCCTCGGGCCATGGGGGGCAGAACGTCCAGAAGAACTCGACGGCCATCCGCCTGACCCACCTGCCCACCGGCATCACCGTCTCCTGCCAGAACGAGCGCTCGCAGATGCAGAATCGAGAGCGAGCCATGGCCGTGCTGCGGGCGCGGCTATACGACCTCGAGCTGCAGAAGCAAGAAGAAGAGCTGGCGCGCCTGCGCGGCGAACTCGTCTCTGCGGGCTGGGGCAACCAAATTCGCTCTTACGTTCTGCACCCGTATCGCATGGTCAAAGACTTGCGCACCAACTGGGAAACGGGCAACACCACTGCCGTCCTTGATGGTGACCTGGATGACCTGATCGCGGCCTATCTTGAGCAGATGGTGGGGCGAGCTTAGGCGGCAGCAGTGGCCAGGACACCTTGCGTTTGAGCCGTACGATGCCCTGGCTTATAATCTCATCGTATATATGACATTGAGGGAGCCTTATGCTGCAGCCAGATGGAAGCATCACTTTTGTCGATGAACTGCTCGACCTGCTGGACAACCTGATGGCGGCCTGCGCGAAGGGGGCTGAGGCGCCGCGCTCAGACCTGGAGAAGGGGCTGATGCTCACCTATGCCCTCGGGGTGTTGCAGTGCGAAATCTGCACTTTGGGCGACGGCCTGGGCGCATCTCCGGTGTTCGGCTCGCTTCACCCGCTGCAGCTCTTTGAGGAATGCTGCTCAGAGACCCGCGAGAGTCACGGCCCGCAGTATCGTCAGAGGCTGAACGCGATTCAGGAAAAGCTGCGTCAGCGTGGTTGGCCGACAGCCCGTCCAGAAAGCTCTTTGTAAAGCCAGATCAGATTTGCCAGGTGTAACTGGTTTACCGCCCCATCTAGGGGTATCCGAGATAGCCCAAATGTCTCGATATCCATCTGACGCAGCGTTCTGGGGCTGCGCTGCTCTGTGATGACCTCTTGCACGACCGCCATCGCTTTATCCAGATAGGCGATGCTCGCCTGCACCGTCTCATTCACCTCGCCCTTGAGCAGCACATCGCCATGCCCCTGCACTACAAAAGAGGGCTTGGCATCGCGAATGCGCCGCAATGAGGACTTGAGTTGCCCTACATCACCCCCCACGATGTGAGGCACGGGCATCATGGCGTCGCTGGCGATAAACACGCGCTCGCCATGCACAAACCCACCAATGCCATCGCTTGTATGCCCGGGCAGATGCATTAGCTCGATATGCTGGTCTCCGAGGTGCAGGTGCAATTCCTCGGAAAAGACCATGTCGGGCAGCCGCAGGTCGACGTCGTCGAGTGCCGGCGTCTGCGCCTTGGCGCGTGCCAGGCTGGCCGCCCCTTGCGACTCTAGCAGCTCGAGGCAGCGATGGTGCGCAATCACCTGTGCCTCTGCGAACAGATAGGCGCCATAGACGTGATCGGGATGGTGATGCGTCAGCACCAAGTAGCGCACAGAGCGCGGCCCGAGCTGGCGATGGCAAAAGTCGAGGATCTGCCGCGTCTCTGCCGGAAACGGCAGCGTATCGATGACCACGGCGCCCTCAGAGGTCAGCACCACCGTGGCGGCTGCCTGGACATAGAGGTCGCTGATGAAGGTATAGATTTGGTCTGAGATGCGATCGATTCGCATCGCTAGACAACTCCTGTACACCGAGATGGCGCGAGGATAACACACGGGTAAAGCTCTGTCAAGCATAGCAGGAAAAGCTGCGCCCAAGTTGACAGGAAAGAGTTCTATGCATAGAATCCTGATACAAGCCACGGTCCTCGAGGTATGATGCCATGATTCTCGAGATCATCCGTCGCCACTATCCTGAACTCACACGCAGCCAGCGCCGGCTGGCGGACTTTATCGCCGAGTCGTATCGCGATGCGGCCTTTATGACCGCGTCAGAGATGGCACGGCATCTCTCGCTCAACGAGGCCACGGTGATACGCTTTGCCCAGCGCTTGGGGTACAAGGGCTTTCCTGAGCTCGCCAAGGACGTGCAGAACCTGGTACAGAGCGAGCTCGACGCCTCTGTCGTGCACGATCTCGAGGGCGCGCCAGCATCGTTGCATGACCATCTTACTGCCCAACTGACCGATGCCCAGCGGATCGCCAGCCATATGCCTTCTGAGATAGGCGAGAGCGTTATCACAGCCGTGCTGGCTGCTGGGCGGATCTTTGTGGTGGGGCAGGGTGTCTCTGCCGCTCTGGCACAGGCCCTCGGCATCAGCCTGCGCGCCAGCGGTCTGCCCGTCGAGTGCCTGTCAAGCGATCCCCTTTGCCTGGCCATGCTCATCAGCGAACTCGATACCAGCTCGCTCGTTATCGCCATCAGTCTGAGCGAGCAGTACGAGCTGGCCAACCTGCTAAGCCATGCGCAACGCTGTGGGGCGCACACGCTGGCAATGGTTTGCTCCTCGGTATCGCCCTGCGCGCGCGTCGCCGAGATCGCCCTGACCTGCGGCCAAAGTGAAGATGAAGCGTTGCCGGCGCTCACACCGATCGCGGCTACCATCGACGCCCTGTCACGCGCCGTGGCAAGGAGGCTTGGCCACAGGGCCAGAGAGCAGTTGGCAGCCATTCACGCTGCCCAACAGCTTATCACCACAACAGGATGGTCTGACGACGCAGTACGGAGCGTCAACAACGGCATTGAAGAGGCGGGGAAAGCGTAATCCCCACAATGCCGTGTCTCGCCAGAGTATGTGAACCTATGATCGCAAAGTGGGGTGCCTCCCGTGGCGCCGCAGAACCGTTAGGTTCCAGTCAGCTCCACATCTGGAGTCAGGCCCCCTCGACCTAGGTGTTGGCTCAATACAAAAGCAAGATCACGCACACCGCAGGGACTACAGTCCTAGTCTACCACAATCATTCCGGCTTGCCAACGTCACCTGGGGTGGCCATACCCCAGGCAACACAGGCGCGAGGTGTTCGCATGGTCGAGGTCATCACAACGGGTCATATCTGCGTCGACATCCTGCCTGCCATGGACACAACCTCGGCCGTCAGTCAGAGCTTCCTGGCCCCTGGAAGGCTGGTTGAGTCGGGCGCTCTGTCGTTTACGCCTGGCGGGAGCGTATCGAACACCGGCGTGGCGTTCCATCGCCTGGGGACATCGGTGCAACTCATCGGGCGTGTGGGCATCGACCGCATTGCTGCCCTCACCCGCGAGGTACTGAGCGCCCACTCACCCGCTCTCCCCGAGCATCTCACCGTCGCTGAGGGAGAGCCCAGTTCATACACCATTGTGATCAGCCCTCCCGGTGTAGATCGCACCTTTTTGCACTGTCCGGGCCCCAACAATACCTTTGGCCCAGAGGATCTGCCGCTCGAAATCCTCAGGCAAGCTCGGGTGCTGCATTTCGGCTATCCGCCGCTCATGCGACGTATGTACAGCGATGGCGGCAAGACACTGGCCGAGCTCTTTGGGCGGGCCAGGGGGTGTGGCTGCACCACGTCGCTAGACCTGGCCATGCCAGACCCGGCACGCCCGGCCGGCCAGGCCGATTGGCGCCAGATCCTGAGA
>JAAYDS010000371.1 GCA_012729155.1 Chloroflexota bacterium
ACACCCGATCCGCTCCAGTCTCTCGCAGGGCTCGATCGCTCGGTGTCTCCAGTCAGCCAACATCAGGCTGGAGAGGCGGCCGCACGCCAGCGGCTCGAGGCGCTTCTGGAGCACAAGCTCGCACACTATGCCGAGGCGCGCAACGATCCCGCGCTGGACGGCCTCAGCCATCTGAGCCCCTACCTGCATCTGGGGCAGCTGTCGCCGGTCGAGGTAGCTCACCGCGCACTAGCGATTGGCGGGCCGGGTGCTGACGCCTTTGTTGAAGAGCTCGTGGTGCGGCGCGAACTCGCCATCAACTACTGTGCTCATAACCCCTTCTATGATACCTACGCTGGGCTGCCAGCCTGGGCTCAGCGCACGCTTGCTGAGCACGCCCTGGATCCCCGTCCACGCCTGTACGATCGTCACATATTGGAGCAAGCCCGCACTGCAGACCCTTACTGGAACGCCGCCCAGCGAGAGATGCTGCTTACCGGCAAGATGCATGGCTATATGCGCATGTACTGGGGAAAAAAGGTCCTCGAGTGGTCCGCTACGCCTGCAGAGGCGTTCGCAACGCTGGTTTATCTCAACGACCGCTACGAGCTCGACGGGCGCGACCCAAACGGCTATGCCGGCATCGCCTGGTGCTTTGGCAAGCACGATCGCCCTTGGCCCTCACGCCCCGTGCTGGGCAGTGTCAGAACGATGAGTGCATCGGGGCTCGCGCGCAAGTTCGACATGGCCGCCTATGTCACACGCGTCGGCGCTCTCGAGACGCCGCCCGCCGTTCTGACTGGTCAACGATAGAGGAGCATCACCACGGCCATTGCGCCCCATGACAGAGCTGCAGCTAGAGCCAGCCAGCCCACGCCACGGTGTCTTGTCGCCAACAAGATAGCGCTGCCGATCATCCACAACTCGGTCAGCGCGCGCATAAAGGCCCAGTCTCCACCCAAGTAGTGGGTGATGATGGCAGCCAGACCGACATAGCTGAGAAAGGCCAGTTTGACATGTAGAGTCTCTTGGCTGCGCCAGAGGGCCAAAAACACCAGCAACACAAAGATCAGCAGTGCCAACAACTCGATAGCGATCAGATCCATCTGCGGCACATGCACCACCAACGCCCGCCAGATGGCAGGCGCACGTGACCGCACCGACGTCACGGTCACATTGCCGGTGACGGTGCCATCACTGAGTGATGCCGTGCCCCAGTTGTACCGCAGCCACGCCTGCCAGAGGACATACAGCGCGCCAGGCACCAGCCAGAGGTGCCATCGTGGCGCACGTCGAGACGTCAAAAGTCGCGCCCAGAGATAGGCCGGGAACGCAGCGACCGCGAGGCCGATGGTCGTCTCTTTGGCCAGCACCGCCAAGCAAAGGCTCAGCGTGGCCAAGACGTGCCGCTTTCTCGTCAGCAACCATAGAGTGCCCACAACCAATGCGGCACCCAGAATCTCTGCCAGGTCCAGGTCGAAGGTCAGGATCAAGCCGGGATAGAGTGCCGCCAGCAAGCCTGTGAGGGCATGCTGCCCCCACGCCTTGGCGAGCGCCCCTGCGAACCAGCCGAGTGCGGCGGCTGCGATAAGGTTCACGACGACGAGCGCAGTCGGCACCAGTTGCGGACGCCCCAACGCCAGTGCGTGAGCCAGTAGCGGGTAGAGGATGCGCTGCTGGCGGTAGGCCGGGTTGCTGTCGAATGACACGCCGTGGTCGGTATGCGCGCTGGTAAAGGGCTCAACCGCGAGCCGATAGTAGAACTGCCCATCATAGCCGTTCGAGTCGGTCAGCACTGACAGGTGCGGAGCTACTGCCAAAGGGTCGGTGTAGCGGTCGCCCGCCCATACAAAGAGTGAGATATCGCCAGCGCGCATGGCCAGACGCGCACCAAAGTACGCCAGATAGAGGCCAAGCACGATCAGTAGCGTGGCCATGGGGCGATCGAGTTGTGCGCTGACCCTATTGCGGCGTGTCTGCATCCTTCACCTCAGGTGCGCCGAGGATAGAGCCCACGTGGGAAAGCGTCAAACGCGCTTTGACAGCAGCTCGCCTGACTGGTAGCATCCGGCAGCGGTCAGCAGTGCATCATCAGGGAGAGTGCGCACAGCAACATGGAATATGACGTCATCGTCATCGGGGCCGGGCCGGCCGGCTTGACAGCGGCACTCGAACTGACACGGCTACATAAGCGGGTTCTCGTCCTTGAGCAGGCCGACAAGGTTGGTGGCATCAGCCGCACCGAAAACTATCGTGGCTACCGCTTTGATATCGGCGGTCATCGTTTTTACACGCAGGTGCCAGAGATCGAGGATCTCTGGCGCAACACCCTTGGCGATGACCTTCTAGCGGTGACGCGGCAATCACGCATCTATCACCGCAAACGCTTCTTCCGCTATCCCATTGTCTTGAGTGAGGCCCTATTCAAGCTGGGGCCGGTCGAGGCACTTCTCATCCTGGGCAGCTATCTACGCGCCAAGTTGAGGCCGTATCACCCTGCGGTCACCTTTGAGCAGTGGGTGATCAACCGTTTCGGCCGCCGGCTCTATGAGACCTTCTTCAAGAGCTACACCGAAAAGGTTTGGGGCATTCCCTGCTCCAGCCTCAGCGCAGACTGGGCGGCACAGCGCATCCAGGGCCTCTCGCTGACCAAGGCGGTGCTAAACGCCATCACAGGAACGGCGCGCGATAGGACACTGACCAAGACCTTTTACTACCCGCGCCTGGGCCCAGGCATGATGTGGGAGGCGATCGCCGCCAGGGCAAGCGAGGGTGGCGCCGAGATACGGCTCGGGGCGCGCACGGTGAGCGTGGATATCTCGCGGCGCGATGTGGTGCAGGTCGGAGTTGAGTCGGCCGCAGGGCAAGAGCAGATATGTGCACGCCACGTGATCAGCAGTACGTCATTGCCAGCGTTGGTTGCCATGCTGCACCCCCGACCACCCGATAGAGTCTGCGCCGCAGCGGCCTCTTTTCGTCATCGTGACTTTGTGCTCGTACAACTCATCGTCGATGCCAGCGACCTGTTCCCCGACAACTGGATTTACGTGCACAGCCCGCAAGTGCGCGTGGGGCGCATTCAGAACAGCAAGAACTGGAGCCCAGACCTGGTGCCCAATGCAGCCGTGACCACCCTCGGCATGGAGTACTTTTGCTCTGTTGGCGACGACCTCTGGTCGCGTGACGATAGAGCGCTGATACGATTGGCTACAGACGAGCTCGAGCTGCTTGGGCTGGCCAAGGCGGCGCAGGTGGTAGACGGCACCATCGTTCGCCAGCAGGGCGCCTATCCAGTATACGATGAAGGGTACGCCCATAGCCTGGCCATCGTACGAGAGTACCTCACTGGCATTGACCGATTGCAGACGGTCGGCCGCAATGGCATGCACCGCTACAACAACCTCGATCACTCGATGCTGACAGGGATGCTGGCGGCACGCAACCTCAATGGCGACCGACATGACCTGTGGCGCGTCAACGCCGATGCCGACTACCTCGAACGCAATCCGGCGTCGGCATGAGGCGACTGGAAGCGCCATCTGGCACAGTCGCTCGCAGGGCCGCAGAGATGCGATCGCCATGAACTCACCCGCCTACTGGGAAGGCGTCGCTTGCGCCTGGCAAGCCAGGTGGCGCGATCGCCTTTGGCGCAGCGTCAGCGACGCGCAGCACCTGCTTTTGCTGCGCCGCTGGGGCGTCGACACGCATGTGTGCTACGCTCTCAAGACTGACTTGTTCGATGAAGCCGCCACCGGCGCGTTGGGGCAGGCCCTCGCCGCTGACGCCACCTGCTTGCTGGGTATCGACCTTGCCATGACAACGGTGCGCGCCGCGGCTCAGCGCCTGCGACCAGGCTCGTTGCTGGTGGCAGACGTGCGCGCATTGCCTCTCGCATCCGATAGCATCGGACTCGTCGTCTCCAACTCTACGCTGGACCATCTGAACACGCCCGAAGAGATCATGTCCGCAATTCGTGAGCTGGCCAGGGTACTCGCCGCTGACGGACATCTGCTGGTCACCCTAGACAATCCGCAGCATCCGCTGCTGTGGTTGCGCGCACGCACTCCCTGGCTAGGACGGCGGCTCGGGCTGGTGCCCTACAGCACCGGCGCGACACTCAGTATGAGCGCCCTGGCACGTGCATGCGCCGACGCAAAGCTCACAGTGATCGCGTCCGGAAC
>JAAYDS010000055.1 GCA_012729155.1 Chloroflexota bacterium
GGGGCCAGTGCGCCAGCCTAGAGCCAGCCAAGCATCTGCAGCAATCCGGCGCCAGGCTCGTAGCTATCGGAGCTAAACAGCCAGGCACGGATGAACAGGTAGACAAAGTAAAGCGACATCAGATAGATGGCCCCGCCACGCCCCAGCTTGCCCTTGCGGAACCAGGCAATAGCAAAAAGCGCCAGCCCGGTCAGCGTCTCCCAGGGGAGATCCCACACCACCAGAGGGCGCGGCACCCAATAGGTCGAGACTAACGCACCGCCGCCGATGGCCACGAGAGGATTAGTGATATTCGAGCCGATAAGCGTGCCCAGGGGGATGCCATGCTCGCGGTTGCGCACGCCCGAGATCGCCGTAGTGAGCTCGGGCAGGGCCGAGGCCACGCCCAGCGTTAAAACGCCGATCAGCGAGCCACCGATGCCGGTGACCTTGACGATGAACTCGGTGATCTGCAGCACAATCTGGGCACTGAGTACCGTGAGAGCCATGCTGGCCAGCGCGATCAGCGCCCAGAGAGCGGCCTCACGCCCAGACTGGGGCGCATCACTATCTTCTTCCTGGGCAGCATCCTGCCGAAAGTGCTTGCGCTCGTCGATGTACAGGTAGTAGGTGTAGGCGAGAAAGGTGCCAAAGAGGATCAGGCCATCCCAGCGCGAGTACTCCTGATCGAGGCCGAGCACGATACAGAGGATGGTCGAGCCGATCATCGGCAGCATGCTCTTGAACATAAAGTAGCGTCGAAAGTAGAGGGAGCCGGCCAGGAACACGACCAGCCCTAGGATAAAGGTCTGCTGCACCACATCGGAGCCGATGTTGGCGCCGAGCACGACGGCAGAGGCGATCTCGCGGTCTAGCGAGCCCCGCAGAATACCGACGGAGGCGGTGAGGTGAGCGCTGATCTCAGGTATGCTGGTGGCCAATGCCACCACGGTCATCCCCATGAAGGTCGTCGATAGATGAAAGTAAGCAGCCAACCCCTCGAGGCGTTTCACAGCCTGGTCCGACGAGAGGACAAGTACCGCCATAGCAACCAGGCCGAGGACGACATTCACCGCCAGACTGTCTGACTGTAAAAAGCTCATGGGTGCTCACTTTCATACGCCAACGCCTAGGCAAATCTCCCACCGCATGTCATACGATCCTGTGTGCCATGCACAAGGGTATATTCTAGCACTCAGGATGCGGGCGGTCAAAATCAAGCCGATATTCGGATTCGATGTCGATGAATGGCTGAATTGTGGCGCTAGAGTGCGCCGATAAGCCTCCCCCAGACATAGCCGAGATACTCATACACAGCGCGGGTGGCATTCTCCAGGTTGCGCGGCTGTGGGAACGCAGTGCCAGGCCAGAACTCGGTTATCGGCCCTTCTTTGATGCGATGGACCGTTGGAGCCGCGACGGGCTGCATACCAGCCGCCTCAAAGATGGCCATGGCACGACGCATGTGGCTGGCCGAGGTGACCAGCACAAGGGGCTCAGACCCCACGATGGCAGCCGCTTGTGCTGCCTCTTGTTCGGTGTCGTCGGGCTCTGTGAGCAGGATGATCTCCTCAGCGGGAACGCCCAGGTCTTGGGCTAACCGCGCCAGTTGTGAGGCATGAGCGTGAATGTCATAACGATCGCCACCGCTGACGATCAGCCGGCTACCAGGATAGCGCCGCTGGATACGTATGCCCTCGACCAGGCGGATGACTGCCGCCTCGTCAAGCTGGCTGGTGAGCGGCAGAGCGGGGTCGCTGATGTTACCACTGCCCAGCACCATGACATATCGTGGCGCCGGATCAAGGGGTTGCTCGACATCGAGCGCAGGAAAAGTGCGCTCCAGGGGTCGCAGCAGATAGCCGGCCGGCCAGACATACGAACAGATCAGCAGCAGGGCCAGGCCGATGCTCACCAGCACCTTGCCAAGGGTCTGCTGACGCCTAGAGAACCAGAGCAGCAGCAGTCCGCCCAGGATCAGGAGCGTGCTGGCTGATAGTGGCATCAGAAACTGGGAGACGATCTTTTTGAAGAGGAACATGAGGAGCCTCCGGGCTAGTTGCCGACATTATCGTGCAGCCAGCCCGGGCGCGCAAAGGCCGCACTCGAGACGATCCGAGCGCGGCCTTGATACCGCGGCGCCTAGCGCAGGTCGTGGTTGAAAGGCATCAGCGCCATCGGCACCAGCTTGAAATGTTGCTTGGCAAAGGGCAGCCCGACGATGGTGATAGCCAGGATGAGGCCAAACGTGAGATGCGCCATGGCGATCTCCCATCCAAAGAGAAGCAGCCAGGCAATATCGAACAGCACCTTCAAGCCGCCGGCCTGCCTGGAGACCACCAGCGCCTTGCCAAAGGGCGTCAAGGCCGCCGCACCGAGCTTGATCGACTGCAGCCCGAAAGGGATGCCTACGATGGTCAGGCACAAGAGGATGCCCCCAACAATGTAGAGCAGGCCAACGATCAGCCCGCCAAAGATCAGCCAGACCAGATTACCCAACAAGCCCATATTTACTACTCCTGCTGACGCTACACGGCGACGAAAGCGTAGCCGTCTATGTCGATGATCCTCAGCTATCCTTACGACAACACAGCGCCCGTGTTGCGGACGGCGAGTTGACTGGCCGCTCGGCACCGCTATGCTGCAGGCAACTCAACCTGGAGGTCTGCTATGGCCCCTGCGATCCTCTTTGTGGTCGACGGCTTGCGGCCCGATGCGCTCTCGCCGCAGAGTGCGCCCGTGCTCACCGATTTGATGGCCCATGGACGCAATTCCATGACGGCGCGCACCGTCATGCCCTCGGTGACGCTGCCTTGCCACATGTCGCTTTTTCACAGTGTAGCCCCCGGCCGCCACGGGGTAACCACCAACACCTGGACGCCGCAAGTGCGCCCAGTGTTGGGGCTGTTCGATGTGGCGCGACAGGCGGGGCTCAGGGCGGCTGCCTTTTACAACTGGGAAGAGCTGCGCGACCTCTGGCGGCCGGGAGCAGTCGAGACCGCCTGCTACTGGCACGACAACAAGACGCCCGAGGGCGATCGGAGCATCGCGCACATGGCCGCTACGCGGCTCTCAGCGGAGCCATATGACCTGGCGTTTGTCTATCTGGGGCATACCGACTCTGCCGGTCACCGCGACGGCTGGCTCTCGCCCTACTATGCGGCCGCCGTGGCCAATGCCGACGCCTGCATCGGCCAGGTGCTGGCGGCGCTGCCGTCGGGTTGGACTGCGTTTGTGGTGGCAGACCATGGCGGCCACGAGCGCAGCCACGGCACCGAGGCGCCCGAGGACATGACCATCCCTGTAATCATGGCGGGCCAGGGCCTGGCGCCCGCCAGGCTGAATGGGCAGGTATCGATTCTGGATATAGCGCCGACCATCGCTGCACTCGCGGGGCTCGCTGCCCCCGACGAATGGGAAGGGCGCTCGCTGCTCTAGACGTAGCAGGCAGCGTTGGGGGAGAAACGGCCAGGCGTCCCGCAGGGCTCGCCCTGTGGGACGCCTGCTACCGCTACTGTTGTTCGTAGACCGCCACGGCCTCGGCCATACGGTCGGCCACACCGACCTCATAGGGGCAACGCATCTCGCAGTCGCCGCAGGCGGTGCAGGCCGATGCCTTGACCGCCAGGGCATCGTAGCGCGCCTGCAACTCGGGCGTGACGCCCAGGTGGGCCTCGTCGAGCAGGCGCAGCGTCTCGCCGATGTTGATGTCCACCACACAGGGCAGACAGTGGTTGCAGTACACGCACTGCCCGGGCGTAAAGTGGTGGATATGGGCGATGATCTCGTCATAGCTGCGCTCGGCGGGCGGCGTATCATAGTAGGCCAGAGCCTCGTTCAACTCGGCGACGCTCTTGACGCCAGGTACGATGGTGGCCACCGGCTGCTCGAGCACATAGGAGAGGCAGCGCGGTGGCGTGATCTTGCCCACTTTGTCGACCTGCAACGCCTGGCCACCGGCCTGCACCCAGTGGAGGAATACCGAGCTATCGGCCACAAAGAACATGCCGCCCGCGTACGGCTTCATCGCCACGAGGCCCACGTCATGGGCACGGCAGGCCTCATAGAGAGCAGGGTTGCCCTCGACGGCATGTGAGGCAAGGTTGATGGGGTACATAACCACATCGACCTTGCCACTCTCAACAACGCGACGCATCACGTGGGCATGGTGCCCTGCCACGCCGATGTGCCCCACCTGGCCACGAGCCTGGTAAGATTGCAGCAGCGCCAGCGCCTCTTGTGCCCAGCCATCCCAGAGCTTGTCCCAGTCCATCATGCTCAAGATCGCTACATCAGCATAGCCACCCAGCTCCGATAGCAGCCAGTCAAAGGTCTCTACCGATGCCTTGAGATCGGGCGGGCCCCACGTACCCCCCTCGGCTTCAAAATGGGCCTGTACATGCCACTTGTCGCGGAACGGTCGTAGCGCCGGCCCAAAGTCGCGCCAGAAGGCGCGCGTGACATAGAGGATGTCCATGTAGTTGCAGCCGGCGGCTGTGGCCGCGGCGAGGACATCGCGCATGACCTCAGCGGGCTGATTGAGCAGATACTCGGTGCCCAGGCCGATCTCACTGACGCGCAAACTCGTACGCCCTAATCGACGGTACTGCATACGGCCACCTCCAGGCTCCAACTGGTCGCTCGACACAAGGGGATGCAGTCTAGTCAATGCAACGCTCACCGGCAAACCATCCGGTGTCGAGTGATCCTACTATTCTTTATATTTCCGCTGCATAATACTGCTCTTCTCGTCAGGAGGTGCTGATGACTATAACGTGATCTCTGGTGGCCATGATCATGTCCGCACAGACGGATCGCGATTGCCACGAGGGTTGTGGCTGTGAGCGCGCGCACCTGCCCCTGCTGAAAGAGCCTGCGTCCAAGTTCGAGACCGTCACTACTCATGGGCCCATCAAGCTCTCGGACTATGGCGGCAAGTGGCTGGTGCTTTGCTCGCACCGGTCGACTCTGCATCGGCCCACACCGAGTCCATCGCCTTTACCAAGATCCACCCCAGGCTGATGAAACGCGGTGTTGAGCTGCTGGGGCTGTCGATCGACAGCGATCACGGCCACATCGCCTGGGTGCGTCATATCGAGACCAGCTAGGGGGCGTATCCCCTTTGCTGTGA
>JAAYDS010000372.1 GCA_012729155.1 Chloroflexota bacterium
CGCTAGCCGCGCGTTCACGCGGGCATCGGCCACTGCTTCGGGCGACGATTCGATGCCCAGCCCTCGCCCGCCGGCTGGCAAGAGCGGCAACATGAACGCCCCCACGCCGCAGTAGGCGTCGAGCAAGCGCTCGCCAGGCTGCAAAGCCAGGGCCTCGCCGGCCAGCGAAACGAGTGCCTCTGCCTGCGCGGTGTTATTCTGGAAAAAGGCCCGGGCTGATACGCGCATGGTGAACCCCAACAGGCGCTCGTGCAGCCAGGGGAGGTGCCGCAACACCCGCAGCTGCGTGCCCATGGGCTGCACAATGGCCACATCGTCGGGCAGAGACAGGTCAGTCGTCGCAAGCGCCTCTGCCGCTTTGACGAGAGCCAGCCGCTCGCCGGTACCAACCCCAGCGCGCAGGGTGAGTCGCGTCACCGTTTCGGGAACCGTCGCGGGCCAGCAGGCGTCTATCAGCGGATGAGCGATGGCACAGTGCGACACGGGCACCACCACGTGGCTCTGCGGCCGCTGGTAGCCAACCGCGCCCTGGTGGGCGTGCAGCTGCACCTGATTGCGATAGGCCCAGGGCGTGCCCATGCCCAGCGTTGGCAACACTTGCGGCTCGTTGATGCCACCCAGACGCACGAGCTGATCTTGCACGATCTGGCGCTTGAGCTCGAGCTGCCGTGGGTAGCTTATGTGCTGCAGATGACAGCCCCCGCAATCGTCATAGTAGGGGCAAGGCGGCACGACGCGATCGGGCGAAGGGTCGAGCACCTCGATGAGGCGCGCGCGGGCATAGCGCCCGGCATCGTGCAACATCTCGACGCGCACACGCTCGCCGGGGATGCCGCCAGCGACAAAGACGGCCTTGCCATCGAGCCGACCGACAGCCTCGCCACCAAACGCCAGATTGTCGAGCTGCACAATCATCACTGCGCCTCCTGCGCTATCATAGGGCCTGCATGCAAAGGCGGCAATTCTTTGACACCAGAGATCAGGGGCGCTATAGTCACGGGGCGGCAGAGACTGGGCTGTCAGAGAGGGCTGCTTCATTGAACAGCATCGGTGAGCAACTTCGGCAAGCGCGTGAGGCCAAGGGCCTCTCCATACAGGATGTGGAACAGGCCACGCATATTCGGCGCGCTTTTCTGCTCGCCATCGAAGAAGAACGATTTGAGGATCTGCCGGAGCCGACCTATGCGCGCGGCTTTGTGCGGCAGTATGCGCAGCTCGTCGGGCTCGACGCGGCGCCAGTGCTCGAGGCCTTTGGCCGTGCCATGGGCCCACGACAGCAAACCATACCCACCGTGCTCGATGAGCCACTGTGGGAGTCTACTCGCCCTGGCCTGAGAGGGCTGATCACAGTGCTGCTGGTGGCGTTGGTGTTGCTGGCAGCGGGGTGGTTTGTCTACCACTATGCCTATCTGCACCAGACGCCCTGGCCACTGAACCGGTTCGACCTTTCGGCCCTGAGGCTGCGTACGGCAACCCCACAGCCTACCGCCACGATGACCGCTGCTATAGCGCAAGAGCCTGCACCAACCGAGACGCCATTACCCACGGCTACGTCCGAACCAGCAACGCCCACACCCACCACGCCTCTGCCCACGCTGACGCCAACCCCACGGTCGGCAGTCGGTGGCGCCTCTACAACGGGCACCCCCACCGCGGAGGCGCCCAGCGCAGGCACACCGACGGTGCCCGCCTCTGAGGGGCTGCCCATCGAAGAAGGCTTTGTGGTGCGGCTGGTGGCCACCGGCTACACCTGGGTGGGCGTCACTGTAGATGACGAGCAGGTTTTTGCGGGCAACCTTGACGATGGCGATGAGCGCTCCTGGACTGTTGAGAACGTTTTTGAGATCACCATTGGGAACGCCGCCGCCGTCAGCCTCGACGTGAACGGCGTCGACGTGCCCGCTTTGGGCGGCCAGGGCCAGGTGGTCACCCTGCGCTACACACCCGAGACGCTGCCCCAGTAACCTGCCCCTAGCAGCGACTGTCGGGCTGATGTGGGCGCCTCGTCAGCCCTCTTTGTCTGGAGACACATGCGCATTCACATCATCACGCTAGGCTGCCCCAAGAACGAAGTGGATTCAGAGATGATGGCGGTATTGCTGCTACAGGCTGGCCACCAGACGGTGGCCGAGCGCGACCGTGCCGACGTCATCCTGGTGAATACCTGCGGCTTTATCGAGCCTGCCCGCCAAGAGGCCTACGAGTTGCTCGATGAGCTGACGGCCACGCGCCGCCGCCGCCAGGCGTTGGTCGTTGCCGGTTGCCTGGCGCAGCGTCGCTGCGATGAGATCTGTCAGCGATTTGAGGTGGATGCCGTGATAGGCACACGGGCATGGCCCGAGATCGTCGGCGTGGTCGAGCAGCTCGCACATCGACAGCGGCGCCCCATCAGGCTGGTCCCTGAGGCGGGCGACCTGGTGGCCTCGGTGCAGCGCCATGCCACGCGGGGCAACACGGCCTACATCAAGATCGCCGATGGCTGCGATGCGGCCTGCGCCTATTGCACCATCCCGCGCATCAAGGGCAGACAACGTAGCAAGGCGCCGGACGACATTGTGCGCGAGGCACGCGAGCTGGTGGCTGAAGGCGTGCTCGAGGCGGTGCTTATCGCTCAAGACAGCACCGCCTATGGCCGCGACCTGACTGCAGCGACCAACCTGGCCGCCCTCCTGCGCCGCCTCAATGCCGAGGCCTCTGGCCTCGCCTGGCAACGTGTGCTGTATGCCTACCCCAACCATGTGACACCTGAACTGATCGAGACGATGACGACGACACCTTCGGTGTGCCACTACCTAGACATCCCGCTACAGCATGGCCACCCCGACGTGTTGCGCCGCATGCGTCGTCCCCACGACCTACAGCAAGTGCATGGCACCATCGAGGCGCTACGCCGGGCCATGCCCGATATGGCGCTGCGCTCGACCTTTATCGTCGGCTTTCCTGGCGAGACCGAGTGCGAATTCGAGGGCTTGCTCGAGTTCATCGAGCAGGTACGCTTTGACAAGGTGGGTGTGTTCCAGTTCTCGGCTGAAGAGGGCACGCCTGCCTACGACATGCCTCAGCAGGTGCCCATAGAGCTTATGCAAGAGCGGTATGACCGCGCCATGGCGCTACAACAGCGCATCTCGGCCGAGATCAACCAGAAGATGGTGGGGCGCTCGCTGCAGGTGTTGGTAGAAGGTGTAGGCGATGGCATTAGCGTGGGCCGCAGCTACCGTGACGCCCCAGAGATCGATGGCCTGGTGATCATCGACGCCGAGCTCGAACCGGGCCGCATGGTCGAGGTCGAGGTCATCGCCGCCGACGAGTATGATCTCGAAGCACGGCCACGCTGAGCGCTCAGGCGCCCGATGTGGCCTCGCTCCACACCAAGGCCCACCAGTCCTCGTCCATCAGGTTGTGCTGTAGCAGTCGATAGCTGAGCGGGTCGCTGGTGCCGAGCCGCTCCGGTGACGTGAGATAGAGCTGCCACACGCCCACGAGATACCCCTGCGGGTCGACATTACCGAGGAGATCGGCGGCGTAACCCAATGCGATGGCCTGCTGCAGGCGCCTGGCTGCCTTTTGCAGCCTGGGCGTGGCACCCGCACCGGCCGAAAGGCAACCGCCATCGGGCGCACCCAGAGAACCCAAGAGATGATCGCACCAGACAAGCAGCGCCGCCCACATGGGTGGGGCACCACAGGCAATGTCGCCACTTGAGAGCAGACAGCTGCTCTGATAGGCACTGCCGCGCCATACGTGTGCCTCGGCGACATAGCGCGAGGGTTCGGCGCCGATCAGGATGTGCCCGAACTCGCTTTGCAGCCACAGCGCCAGCAGGCCGGCTGGCAGCCGCTCGAGATGCTCGAGCAGGCGCTCGCCAGGCTCCCAAACCGAGCCCCAGGTGGCGCCATCATGAGGTTGCGCCGCCTCGGGAGCGATGTGCAGGCGCTGTCGCCACAGTTGCCGCAGTAGGGTCGGCTTTTCCACAGTTTGCCCTCTCAGTACACGCAGCGCGACGGGCCAGGACCGTTGACAGTGTACCAGGCCGGTGATATACTGGCGTGCGTTGACATATTTACGCCCTACCCCGAATGGCCACGGAGAGCATGAGTTCCGTCCTCGTCTTGAACGCGACCTATGAGCCGCTGAGCGTGGTTAGCATGCGCAGGGCGGTGGTGCTGTTGCTCAAGGAAAAGGCCGAACTCCTCGAGGCCGCAGAACGCGAGCTACACGCCGCCAACGTCTCGATGCCCGTGCCGCTGGTTATCCGCCTGGTCTACTATGTGCGCGTGCCTCACAGCGTGTTTGTGCCCTTTTCTCGCAGAACTGTGATGATGCGGGACAAGTATACCTGCCAATACTGTGGCGCGCAGCCTGCCAAGTCAGAGCTCACCCTCGACCACGTGGTGCCCAAGGTTCGCGGTGGCCTCAATACCTGGGAGAACGTGGTGTGCGCCTGCAAGGCCTGCAATCACCGCAAGGGCTGCCGCACGCCCGAAGAGGCCAACATGCCATTGCTGGCAGAGCCTACGCGGCCACGCTATCTGGCCATCGTGGTGCTATCAGCACAGGGGCCTCACGAGGCCTGGGGCAAGTATATCCCCGAGCTGGCGCAAGAGACAGCCGCCGGCATCACCTGACAGTCAGGCCTGGCAGCAGCACACGGTCGCCCAGAGCGGCGCCAGTGGCGCTCTGCACCGGCACGCGTTGGCCGGTTTGGCCATCGTAAAGGCCGATCTCGAGCTGGTACACCCCCACGGGAGCGTCTTGGGCCAGCGTCACAGCGTGGCGATCGAGATAGACATCCCCCGGTGACCAGACTGAGGTGGGCCATAGCCCATCGGCGGGCTGGCCGTCATCCTGGCCCCATAGAGGCCCGTTGGTAGCGGGGTTAAAGGCCTCTCCCAGCAGATGTACGAACACGGTATAGTCTCTGGCCGGCGTTTCCTCGGCGCGCCACAAGAGGTCAACCACCACCGTATCTGCGCCAGAGACGTTCCGCGGCGCGTGCACCGCAAAAGAGAGCAGCGCCAGCCCATCGACCGTGTGACCCAGCGGCTCGCCCGCGCTGACCGCAGGGCGCCGCGGCCCAACCAGCCTCAACCCGCCCAGAGAAAGCTCTTTGCCGCTGGCGTCTTGCAGCCACAGGGTCAGCCGCCGGTTCGGCAAGTCAGTGGTCAACGGCAGCGGCAGGTGCATCCGCACGGCGCCCTGCGCAGAGGGCAGCTTGCGGCGGAGCAGCGTCAAGCCCTGAGAGGTACGCAGGTGCAGCCACAAATCCTCATCGGGCGCCACAGACCACTGCAATGCCAGCTGCGCCACAGAACCAGCGGCATGACGCCGCACCGGCAGGTCGTATCCCTGAAGCTGGCCGCCACCCAGCGTGGCTGCAACGGCATACTCTGCTGTGTAGGTAGCGTTCTCGGGGCGCGGGGGCTGTCCGTCAGAGGTGTAGAGCAGCAAGGTGTTGTAGCCAAAGGACCATGATGCCGTCTGTACCCGCTGCTGATCGAGCGCAGCGCGCACCAGGCGATCGGGATCGGTCAATGAGGCCTCAACCTCGGCGAGCCAGACACGATCGTAACGATCCAGATGTGCTCCCAGCCAACGCTCGACATCATCGGCCTCGAGTTGGGCCTCAGCACGCGTGATGATGTTGAATTCAGGGCGCTGAGCCCCTGGAGATGCCCGCTCATAGTCGTACAAAAAGACGGGATAGCGGCTGCCCGAGTCGAGCAGGACGACATCTCTGTCGCCTGCCTGACTGATGATGGTCCGCACCATGCTCTGCAGGTCGTCATAGAGCAGCCGACCGCGATAGTACTCGGGGAGATAGGACAGCGACAAAGCCAACAGCCCCGCAGCCAGGCCCCAACCCAGCCAGCGAGAGCGACGGCCGAACTCGATCGCCGCCCAGGCCAGCAACACCCAGCAAGGCGGTGCAAACGGGTAAAAGTAGCGCGCCTCGACATGGGGCGTGTAGAATAGGCCGCGCGGCAGCGTAGAGACATAGATAAAGAGCAACGGGACCACCGCTGCCAGGACCATAGCAGCCGTGCCCCACCCATCGGCGACTTGGACATCCTCTGGAATCTCATGGCGACGCCACACGCGGAGAACCACAGCGCCCGTCAGCAGCAGCAGCGCCGCGAGCGTGCCCGGCAGGGCGGCATCGATATCGACCGAACGGCCCGTCACCACCAAAGTGGCAAAGAGCCGCGCAACGAACACCGGCGAGACCGCCTCTGCCACCGACCAGGTGGGCATGCGCTCCCACGAGTAGAGCAACCAGGGGGCGAGCAATGCCAGCACGCCTAACTGCGCGATGGCCCACCGCAGCAGAACACTGAACTGCTTGCGGGGCCCTGTGGCCAGCCAGTAAAGCAACAGCAACCCCGCCTGCGCCAGGAGCGCCGCCGCCGACAAAAAGATCGTATACAGCGCACCAAGCGACGCCAGCGCGCTTAGGGCGAGGGCACGCAGATCGGGTTTGGTCGCGAGGCGCTCGCTGTTGAACCAGCGCAGCATCTGCAGCCAGGAGATGGTGCACAACAGGCCGGCGAGGGCATACATGCGCATCTCTTGCGACCACCAGACCGCAAAAGGCGCCACGGCTGTAAGGGCGCCTGCCAACAGGCCCACACGATGCCCCCCCATCTGGCGACCCAGGCCATGGGCGGCCCAGACCGTGAGCGTGCCAATGACGGCTGAAAGCGAGCGCATGGCAAAGGGTGATTCGCCAAAGAGCTGCACCCAGGCCCACAGGCCCCAGAAATAGAGCGGGGGATGCACATCGCCGGCGGTCCAGGCAGTGACGCCAAGCAGGCCCTTGCGCACCGCCCAGATGGCCAGCGCCTCATCCCACCAGAGATTGGCCTGGCCAAGCCGATAAAGACGCAGGGCCAGTGACAGAGCGAGCAAGAGCCCGAGATAGAGCTGCTCGCGACGCCTAGCTGGCGTTAATGGCGTCATCCAGCATCTTGCGAAGCTGTCGTTGCTGCGCCGTCGACAGCACTCGGCCGCCTTTGAGGCCATCCTTCATAAAGGCCGCCAACCCTTCAGCCTTGACCACGGCCACCTCGCCCGTCTCTGCATCGAGCTGCACGTCGGGGTTGGTGAACACGATCACGCCAGTGACGGGGATATCCTCTGCAGGCAGGTTCTCATCGATCCACTCTTTGATACGCTTGACCTCGAGTTTGAGCTCAGTGTGCGGTTTGCCCAGGGCGGGGTCTCCAAAGAGCTGCATCACCTTACGGATACCGGCCTTGTGGCGCCAACGGCCGCCCTTGTAGCTGACCTGACCCGTCTGCGCGTAAGGATCGAGCACCGTCAGCCCAAAGTGCGAGAGCAGCAGATGGCTGGTGGCAAAGTAGTAGTTGTAAAGCGCGTAGCGCTTGTCGAGATTCTCTAACGCCTCGCCCAGTACGCGATCGGCACGCGGCTCTTTGACATAACGGTTGGCGAGATAGGAGCCGATACTGGCCGCCACCAGACCGATCATGAGCATCACATAAGCGAGCCACAGCACACGGCTGGCAGACAGCAGCCCAATGAACAGCGAACCAAAGCCGATATAGCTCGCATAGCGCGCCTGCTTGTTACGTTTGGCAATGAACGACTCGTTGATCAGGTTCTCCATACATCCTCGTTTATCTGCCCAATCGTCACTGAAGGATCAGGCGTCTTCTCCCTGCTCAAGGCCCGTCAGCGTGGCAGCCACATCGTCACGCACATGGGCCACCAGATCGTTCTGCACCGCCTCGGCCGCCACGCGCACCATGTTCTCCACCGCCACCGCATCAGAGCGGCCATGGCCGATGATTACGACGCCGTTGACGCCCAGCAGAGGCGCACCACCATACTCGCGAAAGTCGAGCACCTTGGCCACGCGCTTGAGGGCTGGCCTGGCCAGCAAACCGCCCAGCATGCTCAGCGGGCCGCTCTTGATCTCTTGCTTGATCAGGGTGAGCAACATGCCGGCCACGCCTTCGGCCGTCTTGATGGCCACGTTGCCCACAAAACCATCGGTGACGATCACATCAGCGAGGCCGCGGACCAGGTCTTTGCCCTCAACGTTGCCGATGGTTTCGACGCCCAAACGGTCGAGCAGGGCATGTGTGTCTTGTACGAGCTGATTGCCCTTGATCTTTTCCTCACCGTTGGACAGCAGCGCAAGGCGCGGCTCGGCGATGCCCAACACATGTCGCGCGTAGGCGCGACCCATAACAGCGTATTGAGCCAGCCACTCGGGCTTTGCATCGGTGTTGGCGCCAATGTCGAGCACAAAGCTAAAGCCCTGCATGTTGGGCAGCACCGTCGAGATGGCCGGGCGCTTGATGCCGGGGATACGGCCGATGCGGCCCTTGCTGGCCAACGTGGCGGCCAACACACCGCCCGAGTTGCCCGCCGAGACCAGCGCGTCAACCTGTCCATCGCGCAGCAGGCCCATCCCCACCACGATCGAGGCGTCGGGCTTGGCGCGGACGGCCTGGCTGGGGTGCTCGCCCATGGTGACCATTTCAGTTGCGTGGGCGATGGTCAGGTGTAGGCCAGCAGTATCGTGCTTAGCCAACTCGGCTTCGATGGCCTCACGGCGACCAACCAACACTATCTCATGGCCATAGCGCCTGGCAGCGCGGACGGCGCCTTCAACATCGGGCTGTGGAAAGTGGTCGCTGCCCATGGCATCCAAGGCGATTCGCATGGTTGCCCCCTTGGCATGGTTCTGTCCCTCGATGCACACCGCATTGTACAGGACATGAAGCGCAGTTGACAATTGCGGCTCATGGCGTATACTAGGCGCGTACTCGCCCCCGTGGTGGAATTGGCATACACAGCAGGTTGAGGGCCTGTGTCCGTACGGACGTACTGGTTCGAGTCCAGTCGGGGGCA
>JAAYDS010000373.1 GCA_012729155.1 Chloroflexota bacterium
TACTCTGACGCAGCCCATCCAGCGCCCAACACGGCCCCCAACTGGCCGCTCTGTCGGTAGGGCTGCAGCGACGCTTCACTGCGAGCAGGCACGATGGTCATTGGTGCCACGCCACTGGCCGCCCCTGCCTGCTCGACCCATCCGCGCACGGAGTTTGCATCATTAGCCAGCAGCACCACCAAGGCATAGTGCGATAGCGCCTCGAAAGGCCGGTCGGCCTGGGCGCCCAGCAGCGACCTCTGGCCGTCCTCGGCCAGCAAGCGCCAGCCTGCCGCACCCGTGGGCAGATAGCCCAACAGGGCAACGTCTGCGGCGGTCTCTGCCGCGACGAGGCGCGCCTGGCCCAGACAGGCGGGCGACATGGCGACGACGTCGACCTGGGCAGCACGGCCGCCAAGATCTTGCAGCAGGGCCCCCGCCAGGGGATCGATCTCGCCGCCATAGCTGGCATCGTAGGCCCATACCAGCAACACCGGCGCACCAGCCGAGAGATCGGCCACAGTGGTGGTCAGCCGCAACACCTCGTCGCGTGGGGTGATCCACTCATTGCTGAAGGGTACGAGCAGTGGTGCAAGGGCTGCGAACAGCACCAGCACGTAGAGCACTGCCCGCCACGAGCGGGGTAGCCCCGCTCGCAGGGGCTGCCTCAGTTGACGGGCGCCCTCGTTCAGCGACGCAGGCTCGCTGACAAGATGCGCCAGGAGCTCGGCGTCATAATGCTCGGCCTCATCTGGCTCGTGTGGTCTGGGCAAAGTGGCGCGCCCGCGAACGGCCATGCCTGCAGACAGGCCTAGTGGCGCCGCGACCTCTGCCAGCGGATCGGCGGGCAGATCGGGCAGTTGCGCCACGGCAGGCTCTAGGCGAGAGGGCTTGTCTGAGGTTGATGTGGGTTCTGGTGGCGCCGTGATGGCGCTCTCTTTAAGCGGCGATCCGCAGTGGCGGCATCGTCGGTTGCTGCCCGCGTTGAGGGTTTTGCAGGTGGGGCAGATCAGTAGACGTGAGGCTCCGAGATCATGCCCGCAGTTTGAGCAGGTGACAGCCGAGGCCGGATGTTCACTGCGGCACACGGGGCAGGCGAACCTCATCATCTCACTCGCTCAACTGGGGTCGGTCGCGCCCCAGCAATACGCGCAGAGAGACTGTGATGGCGCCCAGCGCGGCTCCGATAAGCACGCCGCGCATGATGCCTGCGACGGGCACATGGAACAACCACTTTCGCAGATCGGCGAGCACGGGTGAAACCGCGGCAGCGAAGGGAAGCTGTAACAGCAACAGTAGCACGGCGCTCACCATAAGTAGGACCGCATCGGGCGTGCGCAACGCAAGAGTGCGATAGGCCGCTGAGACAGCATAGAACGCCAATAGCGCCATGAGGCTGGCTTGCACCGGCACGTATATATGAGCATAGGTCCAGTCAGCTGCCAGACCGTTCGGCGACACCAGGATGACGGCTGCCGTGCCCACCAGCGCTACGATCAGCAAGGCACTCTGAGCGGGGCTATTGCGGATGCGTATCTGCCGCAGGTGCCAGCCAAGCAGGTTGAGCACACCTGCGATCAAGGCAAAGGCTCCCAGTACAACGGCGCCGTCAACCAGCGCCAGTCTCACAGGCGCCAGGCCCAGCGCCGGCACAAAGCCATCAACAACGACCAGCAGCCCCGTCAATGCCACCAGGCTCACCGAAATCACGCGGCGCATCAGATGCCCCACCAGCCCAGTAGGCGCAGCGCCAGCCCTGCAAGCATTACCAAAACGAGCAGCAACCGCACGATGTCTTGTAACGCCAGCCCGCCCGTGTGGCTGGGGTCGCTGGAGTGAGCGCTCGCAGCGTAATAGTCCTCACCCACGACCCACGCTGAGCTGCCCAGCATGAGCACGCCGGCGTCGTCCATACGTGCGGCGCCAGCGAGCCCGTCGGGCGCAGCGTCGATGCGCCCCTCGGCCAAGAGTAGGCCTTCGGCCCCTGTTGGCCCAGCCAGCATCTGGCCTGCCAAACGCTGCCCTGCTAGCGCTCGCCAGGCCCCGACGGCGTAGCCTGCTTGTTCAACGCCAAGCATGATCGCATGGGCTGCTGATGTAGGCGCAGCGCCTGCGGCCAGGGCGTACAGCGTCCCATCGCCACATGAGACGAGGTTCGGCGTGGCGTCATGGTCTCGTTCTTGCAAAGTGGCGTGCACGAGGGCCATAGCCACAGTGGCCTCGTCTGCAGCGTCAGGCAAAGAGCGGCTGCCAAGGGCGAGGTGAATGCTCCGACCCGTTTCGATAGCACGATCGATGGCAACGCGCAACTGGGCATAGAGCCTCGGGACGCGCATCGGTGTTTGAGGGCGTCGACGCCATTCCAGCAGCAGTAACAGCGACGCCCAGGCTCCGAGCAACAGCAGCAGGCCCACGTCAACGAGTTGATGCGCAAAGCTGGGGCTTGTCACGTGCCCTCGCTTTGTGATAGGAGGTCTGTCAGCGCCTCGAGGGCGCCTGGCTCACCAAGCGCATCCATCCAACGCTCGGCCTGGCCTGCTGCCCAGAGAGGTTGGCTGAGCAGCAGGAGCTGCTGCCCGATGCCCGCCAATGGCGCAAAGATAGCTAGCAGCGCCAGTGCAGGTGTGCGCAAACCAGCGCCCTCAATGCGCTGTGCTAGATCAACGAGCGTGTGTGGTCTGCGGGGCTCTGTGGTTACCATGCGGGTACTATAGCACAATCGGAAGGGCAGAAACAGCGCTAGATGCGCCGCCTCAGTGCTCGCCTGAGGCGTTCGCCCCCCCACATCAGCCCGCTCGAAAGCTGGCTCCAAAGGTTGCCCTCGCGTTCACGGATGTGACGCGCCGCCTGTCGTGCTGCTGTGCCGATGGTGCTACCGCAGATGGCTGTCTCGTCGCCGAACAGCTTTTCCAGGTGGGGTAGCGAGCCGATGCGCCCGACACTTGCCAACGAGCGGGCCGATGCCCAGCGTACTTCGGCGACAGGGTCGTCGAGGGCAGTGTATAGCCAGTCGAGTGTGCGCCTGCCGGGGATGTTGGCAAGGGCCAGCAACGCAGCGCAGCGCACCAGTATGTCGCCATCGCGATGCAGCGCCTGCAGGATATCGGCTCCCTCCGGCAGGCCGATGGTGCCCGCGGCGACAGCGACGTTGCGCCGCACATGAGCGTCGGCATCGGTGGCAGCCCGTCGTAAAGGAGCCAGGGCACCAAGGTCGTGGGTGGTGCCAAGGGCCTGTACCGCCGCAGCACGCACCAGAGGCGAGGCGTCGGCGGCCAATTCGGTCAGCAGGGGCACTGCACCCTGATGTCGCCACTGACCGAGTGACTCGGCCCAGGCTTCTCGGCAACGCTCGCAACGGCGATCGATCTCGGCAGACAGTTCGTCGAGCAAGACTTGAGCCGTTAGAATGCCCGATCGCGGCTGGCCGATATGCATGATGAGCCGGCCACTCTGTCGCAGCGCGCGCCCGATGCCAGCCAGCTCTCGTGCGGCTTCAGAGCGTACCAGAGGGCTGTGGTGTTCCATCAGCTGGAGCAGTTCGGAGGCAGCCTGGCGCGTGCGCTGTTGACCCAGCTTTGTTGCTCGCTCCAGTTGCGCAAAGATGTCGTCAGACGGCAACTGCGAGGACAAGGTGGTAGTTTGTGTCATATCTAGCCAAAGTATACCAGCGTCAATAGGGTGTGCCAACAACGCCTCGACCAAGGCGTTATCAAGACCAGAGCGCCGCGCAGGGATGATTGACAGCGACCGGTGATAGACCTATACTCGCCATTCGGTAGTCTCGGTGGAGTAGCATGATCGAGCCGGAGTATCTTTCTCGCCTGGAATATGACAGGATTGTAGCGCGCCTGGCCGATAACACGTCGTTTTCAGCAGGGCGCCAACTGGCCTTGGCCCTTCAGCCCAGCGCCGATCCTCTGGTGGTGCGCCATCGCCTGCAAGAGACGACCGAAGCCAAAGACCTCTTGGCGAGGCGCAACGATATCACCATCGGCGGCGCCCACGATATCCGCCCTCTGGCGAGGCATGCCGCGATCGAAGGCGTCCTCGAGCCCCGCGAGCTGCTCGATGTGCGCGACACGTTGTCTAGTGCGCGACGGCTGCGATATCAGATTCTGGCACACGAGCAGGATTTCGGCGAGCTGGCCGAGCATGCTTATGTCATTCAGCCGCTGAGTCATATCATCGA
>JAAYDS010000374.1 GCA_012729155.1 Chloroflexota bacterium
CCACAAACGCCGCAGGGCGCCAGCTTAGCCTGTATCTTGCTCCGCCGAGCGCCAAAGCTGCCGAAAGACGCTGGGCGCGCCCCAGGTAACCCACAGGCCGGCGAGTGCCAGCAGGATGAGGCTGATCCATACGGTTGAGCGCAGCCCCATGGCGGCGCCAGCAAGGGCAGCCGAGGTGCTCAGGCCCAGCAGCGCTCGCCAGACTCGCTGTGCCCCCGAGGCCGCCTCTCCAAAGCGCACCCACCGACGTTCAGCGAGGTACCCAATGGCCAGGCCGCCGCCGAACGCAGCGACCGCCAGCGTCTCAGAGCGGTAAATGGCCAGGCCGGGTAGTGACAACACCGCCAGAAGGCCGATAGGCAGCGCCAGCCATGATCGCTGATGCGCCTCAGCAGGTCGGTGGTGTGCTAGCGCCTTACCTGCGAGGAGTACCAGCAGACCAGTGACATAGCCGCCCATCAAATCGGTGGGAAAGTGTGCGCCAAGGTAGACGCGCGACAGCGGCACCAGCACCAGTACAGCGCCGCAAAGCCACCTCAGCCAGCGGTGCGGCCAGCGCCAGGCGAGGTAGCCCCACAAGACGACCGAGTTCTGCGTATGCCCGCTGGGCAAGCCGTACCCAGCCGCTTGGGTGAGGATGGCTACCCCTATCTCCAGGTCGGCCGGGCGTGGCTGCTGTAGCAGTGCTTTGAGTGCGGAGTTGAGCAAGGCTGATAGCAGATACAGACCTGTCAACGCGAGCGCTGCCCGCTGGTCGATGGCCCAGTAGAGCACCGCCACCAAGGCAGCCGCGAACCCGACACTACCGAGCAGTGTCAGAGCGCGAAAGGGCAGGTCGAGCGCTGGGCTGCCTTGCTGTAGCCAGCGTATGACATCAAGCCCCCAGGCGTGCGCCGTCGGCATATCGCTTGTCCTTGTCTAGGGGGTGCCCGTCAGGCGCACATCCTGTATGGGGTAGGGCAGTACCAGGTGGTTGGCCTCGGCAGCACGAGTGAGTGCGACGATGACGTCAGAGCCAATATCGAGCATGTTGCTGGTGTGGTGATCGATCCAGTAGCGCAGCGCCAACGAGATGGCGTAGGGGCCCAGCTCTTCAGCATGGATGATGGGCGCTGGGGTCTCGAGGACGCCGTCGACGGACGCAGCGGCCGCGCGAAAGGCGCTCCTAGCCAGTTCGATGTCTTGGTTGTAGCCGAGGCGGATCATCACCGTGCGGCGCATGTGCGGCGCCACCGAATAGTTCGAGATGGGTCCCTCCAACACTTGCAGGTTGGGGATGATGACGCGTGGGCCGTCCCAGGTGGCTATGGTGGTGTCGCGAGTGCTTACTGCCAGCACCTGGCCCGTATGCTCACCGATCTTGACCGAGTCACCGATCCCAAACGGTCGCCGCACCATCACGATGATGCCGGCGATAAAGTTGCGAGCCAGGTCTTGCAGCGCAAAGCCTATGGTGAGCCCGGCCACGCCCAGCCCCGCCAGAAAGGTGGTGACGTCAAAGTTGACCTGACCTAGCGCGGCGATGGTGAACAGGATCAGCACCGACCACCGGGCGATGCGAGTGATGAGCTGCTGTAGCTCGATCTGCGGCAACCGTTTTGCGGCCCAGCGTCCCATCCAGCGATCGATGAGCCGCGACAGAACGATGCCGGCGGCAAAGACGATCAGGGCGCTGATGAGGCGCGGCAGGAAGCGGATCACCTCGGTTAGTAGTTGCTGCAGTTCGACGGCGGGCATGAAGAACCTCCACTCGGGGAATGAACGGCCGACCGGCCATTGATTGGTATATGCTGACACGGGTGAGTGGGGAGGTCAAATGGGGTGATCATCTGTTTAGCGCCATGGCCACACTGATGCGCAGGTCGCCGGTGTCGGTCTCGCACAGAACACAGCGCGAGTGGTTGGACGGCGACCAGTTGCCGGCGCCTTAGCCGGCCGACAGTGGATCTCGACCGACCAGAGTCTAGGGCCAGAACGGGCGCGTGGGCACTGCCGAGTTCCATGCCCAATGCCTGCGTTGCGGCAATGTGTTCGATCGGGCTGGTCCGCAGCAGCATCGAGCTGCTGGGCAGCCTGAGAGCGGGACTGAAGACGGTATCATGCCGGAAACGGACTCGGGCTGGGATCAGAACGAGATCGAGTGGGAAGAAGGCGATCGTTAGCCAACGGCCATTTACTTTACCTTTGTCGCTCGCTCAGCTAACACATTGATCTGTCCGTGTGCTCGCTGCACTACACCCTCGACCCCTAACACGGTTGCCCCCACCCACTCGGCGCGTTGCGCCGCAAACACCTGCGGCCGCACGATGATGTTCATCAGGCCCCACTCATCCTCCAGGGTGAAGAAGGCAAAGCCTTTGGCTGTAGGGGGTTGCTGGCGCACCGCCACAAAGCCCGCCACCCGCACCCGCTCGCCGTGCTGGGCTCTCGCCAGCGTCTGGCTCGTGCCGATGCGCGCCCGCGTCAGCCGCTCGCGGTGCAGCTCCATCAGATGCCCCTCCGCCGCGACGCCGGTGCTGCCATACTCGGCCAGCAGCTCCTCGGCGTAGGTCATGGGCTCCAGCGCCACGCCATCAGGGGCTAGTGGCAGCGGCAACGCCTCTTCGTGATAGCGCAGCCGCCCCAGCTCCCAGATCAGGCCCCGCCTGTCGCGCCGCGGCGACGCTGCTGACAGCTCATCCAGCCCGCCTGCCAGGATCACCTGCTCCACCAGCCGCCGCGGCAAGCGCGTCCGGCGGCACAGGTCCTCGAGTTCGACATAGCCACCGGCCGGGCGCGCCGCCACCACCCGCTCGGCGCCTGTCTCGCCTAGGCCATCGACGTACTGCAACCCCAGGCGAATCGCTAGGCCCTCGCCGCCGCCCTCCAGCGTGCAGATCGCTCCGCTAAGGTTGACGTGCACCGGCCGCACCGCCACGCCGTGCCGCCGCGCATCGCTGACGATCACCCGTGGCGCATAGAACCCCATCGGCTCGGCGTTCAGCACGCCGCAGTAATAGGCCGCGGGATAGTGCGCCCGCAGCCAGAGGGTGTCGTAGGCGGTCTTGGCAAAGGCCGCCGCGTGCGACTTGCAGAATCCGTACGAGGCAAAGCCTGCGAGCTTGTCGAACACCTCGTGGGCCGTGGCCGCAGCTACGCCCTGCGCCTGCGCCCCGGCCACAAACCGCTCGCGAAAGCGCGCCATCTCCTCCTCGGCCCGGTGGCGCGACATGGCCCGGCGCAGCAGATCGGCCTCGCCCGCTGAGAACTGGCCCATGACCATGGCCACCCGAATGACCTGTTCCTGAAAGACGATGATGCCCATCGTTTCTGCGAGGATTGGCGCTAGCAGGGGGTGCAGGTGCGTCACTGGCTCCAGCCCCTGCCGTCGCCGAAAGAAGGGATGCACCATGCCGCCCTGTAGTGGCCCAGGGCGAATCAGCGCCACTTCGATCACCAGATCGTTAAACTCGCGCGGCTTCATCTGCACCAGCGCCTGCTGCTGCGCGCGGCTCTCCACCTGAAACGCACCGACCGTGTCGGCCCGTTGCAGCGCATCATACACGGCGGGATCATCCAGCGGCAGGGCGTCCAGATCGATCGACTTGCCATAGTGGGTCTGGATCATAGTCAGGCATTCATCTATCGCCGAGAGGGTGCGCAGGCTGAGCAGGTCGAGCTTGATGAGGCCGGCGTCCTCGACGTTGTCTTTGTCCCACTGGATCACCACCCGCCCGGGCATCGTGGCCCGCTCCAGTGGCACGATCTCATCCAGCGGCGCGGCCGTGATGCACAGCCCGCCGACGTGGATGCTCAGATGCCGCGGATAGCCCTGGATCGCCTCGCACAGCGCCAGGTACTGCTCCCAGGTCTGGGTCGAGACAGCGAAGGACTCTAGCTCCTCAGCGGGCAGGCCCCACTTGCCTTGTGACTTGGCCAGGCGGTCGATCAGCTCTTGGGGCAGGGCCAGCGCCTTGCCCACATCGCGCATAGCCGACCGCGCCCGATAGGTGACATAGTTGCAGACCATGCCGACGTGGCGCTCGCCATAGCGCTTGTAGACGTACTGGATCACCTCCTCGCGCCGCCGCGAGCAGAAATCCAGGTCGATATCGGGCATGGTGCGCGTCTCGCTGCTCAAGAAGCGTTCAAAGAGCAAATTGTGCTCCAGCGGATCGACATTGGTGATGCCCAGCAGATAAGCGACAATAGAGTTGGCCGCCGACCCTCTGCCGCGCACCTGGATGCCTCGTTCTCGCGCCCAGGCGACGATCTCCCAGACCATCAGGAAATAGCCGGCGAGCTGCACCTGCCCGATCACCTGCAATTCATGGCGCAGCTGGGCCCGCGCCGCGGCCTCGCCCGTGGGATACCAGCGCGACAGGGCCGCCTCACAGAGCGCCCGCAGCCGCGCGTCGGC
>JAAYDS010000375.1 GCA_012729155.1 Chloroflexota bacterium
CAGTACTGCTACCAACCAGCCCCCACATATACCCATCGGCGGGCCATCTTTTCAGGTGCCGCCCAGTAATCGTGCCACCATTGTGCAAGGAAGCGCCACAGTCTTGATCAACGGACTGCCAGCGGCGCGTAACGGTGATATGGCGCTCACTTGCGATGACGCCGCACCAGCTCCGCACGGTCAGGTGATTGCCACAGGTACCGTCTTGATTGGCTGAAAGGCAGGAGACCATTGGCGGGCGATATCATTGGACGTGGTTGGACATTTCCGCCTCGACTCGATGAGCGTGGTCAGGTCGCCATGGTCGGTGGCGAGGTCGAGATCGAACAGGCAGTAAGGATCATTCTAGGCACCTCACCGGGCCAGCGGGTCATGCGACCCGAGTTCGGCTGTCGGCTTCAAGAACTCGTTTTTGCGCCCAACAACAGCCGCACCGCTGGCCTCGCCGAGCGCTATGTACGCGAGGCGCTAGGGCGCTGGGAGCCGCGCATTCGAGTGACCGCGGTGAGCGTGAGCACTGACAATCAGCATGAGGGGCAGTTGTCTATCGGCGTCGAGTATCTCATCAAGGCAACTCACTCGAGCCGTTCCTTGGTCTACCCATTCTACCTGATTCCAGAGGAGTAAAGCAGCATGCCGCTGCCCAGCCAGCCCCTAGATGATCGCTCGTTTCAGGACCTGGTTGACGAGGCCAAGAAGCGCATCCCGCTCTATTGCCCCGAGTGGACTGATCACAATGTGAGTGACCCCGGGGTGACACTGATTGAGCTGTTTGCCTGGATGATGGACATGCTCCTATTTCGCCTCAATCAGGTGCCACGCAAGCACTATGTCAAGCTGCTCGAGTTGCTTGGCATCCAGCTTCAGCCACCAAGGGCCGCTATGGCACCGTTGGTATTCTATCTATCGACGCCACAGGCACAACCGGTGCAGGTGGCTCGTGGCACCGCGGCGAGCACGAAGCGTTCAGGCGGTGAGGAGGCGATCGTCTTTACCACCGAGAAGGACCTTACGATCCAGCCGGCCCAGCTAGAGCATCTAGTGGCACGCCGACGTCTCGGCGATCAGGGCATGGTATTCCAGGATATCGGCCTGCAAAGGCTCGAGCGCGACTTTCGTCCGTTCTCTGCCACCGATCCGCATCAGGGCGAGGCACTCTACTTTGGTTTGGGCGGCGAGTTGCATCGACACGTGCTCGGGCTCGAGCTCGACTGTGTGCGCGCAGGTGGGCTGAACATCATCCCAGAAAACCCACCTCTGGTGTGGCAGGCTTGGAGCGAGGGGGGCTGGAGCGATGTTGATGTGGAGCAGGATACCACCGGCGGCCTAAGCTGGACTGGGCAGGTGCGGATTCATCTGCCCCAGATGGCCCGCAGCGACGTCAACGGTGTTGAGGCGTACTGGGTGCGCTGCCAGGTGATCGCCGCAGAGCAGGGGCGGCGTGCCTATGCGACCTCGCCGATCATCCGCAATGTGCGGGCTCTGACCTGGGGTGCCACTGTCGATGCCATGCATGCCACCGAGGTACAGGCCGAGCCGTTGGGGCGCAGTGATGGGTCGCCCGGGCAGGTGTTCAGTCTCGAACACGCGCCAGTTCTGCCGCGCATGAAAGAGGAGTGCGTCGTGATCTGGCAACCCGGGCTCGACAGCGGGGAGGAATGGCACGAGGTGGAGAGTTTCGCCGAGACCTCGGCCGAGGATCGGTGCTACACACTCGACAGCGCCACCGGTGAAGTAACCTTTGGCCCTGCCATCCGCCAGCGCGATGGGTCGGTGCGTAGCTACGGGGCCATACCCCCGCGCGGCGCCGAGCTGCGCATGACGCGCTATCGCTATGGCGGTGGCACTCGTGGCAATGTCCGTGCAGGGGCGGTCACCGAGCTGCGCACTGCCATACCCTACGTCGCACGCGTGACGAATCGCCTGCCGGCCAGCGGCGGGTGGGACCCCGAGGATCTAGAGGCAGCGATGTTCCGTGCCCGCCATGAGTTGCGGACACGCTATCGGGCGGTAGCTCCTGACGATTTCGAGTTCTTGGTGCTGCAGGGCTTTCAGGGCCGCATCGCCCGTGCGCGCTGTCTGCAGGCAGCCCAGATGGGGCGTGGCGCACCCTCGCCAGGGCAGGTCTATGTGGTGGTCGTTCCCCAGCTGTCACCTGA
>JAAYDS010000376.1 GCA_012729155.1 Chloroflexota bacterium
AGTGGTATAGTCGCAGAGTGCCTGATCGATCTCGTCAACCCGCAAGCTGTTGGCATCGAGGTGCTCACGGATGTCGTAAAGCGTCTCGACCTCGATATAGAGCTGATAGACTTCTTCGTTCCACACCCCAAAAGTGCTTTGGCCGACAACAGCCTGCTTGTCAGGCGGCTCTGGCACCGATTCGCGCCCATAGCCCACCGGCCCACCGCCCGAGACGCGCGGACCATGGCCGGCATAAGTCTCGGATAGAATCTCGTACCGCGTGCCTGGTACGGCCTCGCGCGCAAGCGTGATTTCGGTGTGCTCACGGTCGACCGCACCAGCGGCAACCCCGTCTACGAACACTGCACTCTCACCGCCTGGCCGCAGCGCCAGCACGAGGCGCTCTCCAGCCACCTCTTCGGGCACAACCACCGTGGTGCGGAACCAGGCATACTCCCACTTGGCGCCCCAGGCTGTACCCTCAGGCATGGGCGCATAAGCCCGCCTTGCCGCTTCTTCAGGCAAGAGCTGTTCGCGGGTGACAAACCCCTCGAGTTCAAGCTCGCCCACCGGGCTGTAAAAGTGATGCGGATGCTCTTGCCGCCAGCGATCAATGCGTCGCTTCCACTCCACTGTCAGAGCCATACTACCTCCTCAACTCAGCATTGCCGCGCAACGTCAGTAGGCGCGCGCAAAGATCGCTACACGATCGGTTACCTTGCCCGTGAGAAAACAAACGCCCTCGCCCTCTGGAACGTCCAGCGGCAGACACCGTAACGTGGCCCGCGTCTCTTCCTGAATGCGTGCCTCATCGGCATCGCTGCCCGCCCAGTGCACGCGGATGAATCCGCCCTTGCTGTCGAGCACTTCCTTGAACTCGTCATACGACGCCACCCTGGTGGTCTGCTCTTCGCGAGAGGCTGTGGCCTGCGCCAGCAGGTTGTCCTGAATCTCCTTCAACAGGGCCCGCACCCGCACAGCCAGGCCCTCCAGGGGCACACCGAATTGCTTACCATCCCTGCCAGGCTGGTCGCGGCGCGCCAAAACGACGGCATTGCTCTGCACATCACGTGGGCCGACCTCAACGCGCACCGGAACACCGCGCATCTCCCAGTCGTTGAACTTGAAGCCAGGCGTCTGGTCTTCGCGAGCATCCAACTTGACGCGAACGCCCGCCTCTTTGAGCTGAGCCAGCACAGCATCGCAATGGGCCAGCACCTGGCCACGTTCATGATCCTTGCGCCAGATCGGCACCACAACCACCTGGATCGGCGCCAACACCGGCGGCAGGCGAAGCCCCTGGTCATCACCGTGAGCCATGATGACCGCGCCCACCATACGGGTGCTCACGCCCCAACTGGTGGTGTGGCAGTACTGCATTTCGTTGTTCTGATCAAGGAACTTGATGTCAAAGGCCCGGGCAAAGTTGTCGCCCAGGTAGTGGCTGGTGCCAGACTGGAGCGCCCAACCGTTCCCCATCATGGCCTCAATGGTGTAGCTGTTGACCGCCCCTGCGAACTTTTCACGGTCAGACTTGACGCCTTTGATAACTGGAATGGCCGCATCATTAATGGCGAAATCGGCGTAGACATCGAGCATACGCAGCGTCTCTTCGATGGCTTCTTGAGCGGTGGCATGCGCGGTATGGCCCTCTTGCCAGAGAAATTCCATCGTCCGCAGGAACGGGCGGGTGCGCATCTCCCAGCGCACCACGTTCGCCCACTGATTGATGAGCAATGGAAGATCGCGATACGACTGCACCCAACGCGAGTACATGTAGCCAAAGATCGTCTCCGAGGTAGGGCGCACCACCAGGGGCTCATCGAGCTGCTCGCCACCGCCGATGGTTACCACGGCCAACTCGGGCGCAAAGCCCTTGACGTGATCCGCCTCCTTTTGCAGGAAGCTCATCGGGATGAATAGCGGGAAATAGGCGTTCTGATGCCCCGTCTCCTTGAAGCGTCGATCGAGCCCCGCCTTGACGTTTTCCCACAGCTCAAAGCCATACGGCTTGATGACCATAGAACCGCGGACGGGCGAGTTCTCGGCCAGGTCTGCCTCGCGGATGACGTCCAGGTACCAGCGCGAATAGTCCTCTGCTCTCGCTACAATACTCACTGCCTCTCTCCTCCTGGAGCCAAATCAGGCGTAGGTGCCGATCTCAAGCCCGCGTTCAACGAAATACCGATAGGTATCATAGGTGACGGTGTTGGGGATCGAATGGTCACTGTGCAGAATAAAGCCATTGCCGGGCATTACAGCGGGGACCTTGGCGAGCAGCTCTGAATCGACCTGAGCGCGATCGTTGGTGTACAGCACGCGCACGTCAATGCCACCCATGAAGGACAGCACGTCACCGTAGGCGCGGTATAGCTTGACCAGGTCCATCCCCGCCTTGACCTCAAGCACCTGCAGACAGTCGATGCCTGCAGCGATCATCCCTGGCAGGAGCCGTTCGACCATGCCGCACGAATGCATAATCACTGGCAGGCCATGCGCCTTGGCAAAGGCGATCGTGCGCGTGTGCGCCGGTTGGATCGTCTCGCGATACATGGTGGGCGACATAAAGGGCCGATCCTTAAAGCCCATGTCCTCATAGTACCAGATCCCGTCAGGATAACCCTCTGCGTCAAACAGCATCTCTTGCAGGTCGATGGTGAGTTGCGCATACGTGGCGGCCATATCGCGCACCCAGTCAGGATCGAGCGCCATACCAGTGAGCATATTCACGTGGCCGGTGACGTCTTTGAGGATCTCGAATACGTTAACCCCCGACCACATAAAGAACCGGCCACGCTCATGGGCATGGTCTCGGGCAAGTCGATACTTGACGCGATCGATGCGGCGCCATTCGGGCTTTATCTTTTCCTTGAGCGCATGCCATTGCTCGTGCCCTTTGACCTCAAAGTCCAGGTGCTCGGGCGTGGCGTCATGCAGCTTGTGGCGCCGCAGCAACGCACCGTTGCCGTCGCGCGTCACCACCGTCTCCTCAGACTCTTCGACGATAACTGGCGCAAAGTCAAGGTCTGCAGTGACGTCAAAACACCAGCAGAGGTCCATGTCAAAGCCAAAGTGGTCAGCCAGGTCCTCGTCTGCAGCGAGGTGTCCCTCATCGGCCCATACCTTGCGGGTGTCTCCCCAGAAATGCTCATAGAGCCCAATGCGATCCACGGGCTGACGTTTCAGAATCCTGGCGATGCGCTCACGGCCGCTCAGCTCGGACATGGGCCAGACTCCTCTGCAAGGCTGTGATCATCAGAATGGGGCCATGTTACGGCATAGGCTACGCATAACCAAATGCCTAACGTGGCTCGTCGACGACCAGAGGATGGGGCTTGTCCCAGCGTTCGAGCGCCAACTCGATCAGTGGCTTACGGCTACGAGGACGCTGGTCTCGCCCGTAGAGAGACTCGGAGAGGTGCTCGCCGTCGCCCAGGTAGCCCACCGCTACTATGGCCATGGGCTGAGCTTCTTTGGGGATGCCCAGCAAGGCCCTGGCTCTTGCTCCGTCGAACCCGCCCATCGGATGGCAATGCAGACCACAGGCGATGCACTGCAATAGCAGATTCTCAGTTGCCAGGCCAACATCATGGGTAGCGTGCAGGTTCTCTTTTCCCGATCCGAATACAGTCACTGCAACGGTTAGCACTAGCACAGGTGCGGCAGGCGCCCACTCACGGTTACGCCCTGTGAGACAATCTGCCAGCAGGCCAAAGGTATCGCCTTGGCCACGCACCCCCACGATAAAGCGCCATGGCTGTTCGTTGCGCGATGAGGGCGCCCAGCGGGCCGCCTCAAGCAGACTGAGGAGCTTCTCGGTCTCTACGGGCCTAGAATCAAACCCGATAGGACTCCAGCGGCGTTCGATCAACTCGCTGATGGGGTAGGCAATGGGCGTATACTTGACCATGGGCCCTCCCTGAAAGGTATCGGCAGTACATTAGCCCAGTCCAGTGCGACGGGCAAGCTCTGGACAATCCGACACCTTGACGGCTGTCGTAGGGCCGTGGTATATCAGACACAGCAATGTCCTGCCTCGGGCCATGCCCGTCACTCAGCCAGCGATATCTGACCTGCTGGCGCAACCGAAAGGAAGCCTGATGTACATCGATGCAGACTGCCACATCTCCTCTCGCGCCCCTCTCGACGGCATTTCAATGGACGAGTTGGTGCGACAGCTCGACGCCGTTGGCGTCGACAAGGCCATCTGCTGGCCCATGGTGTCGTATACTCGCGAGATGGCTACCGATAACCGGGCCATATACGAAGGCGCCAAGCAACACCCAGAGCGCGTCATACCCTTTGGCGGGGTAAACCCCAAACTGGGCGTAGACGTAGCGCGCGACGAGCTGGAGCGCTGCATCGAATCGTATGGCATGCGCGGCGTCAAGCTGAACGGTGCTCGTGATGGCTATGCGATCGATGATCCTGTGCTGAGCCTGCCGCTGATCGATCGTATCGCCGAGGCGAGGCTGGCACTGGCGCTGCACGTGGGCGCCAACGACTTTGAAAAGACGCACCCCTACCGCGTCGCCAAGATCTCGGAGCGCCACCCTGAGCTACCCATTCTCATCGTGCATATGGGCGGCGCAGCACACCCAGACCTGCACGATGCCGTCATCGATCTGGCCGCCCGGTATCCCAACTGGTATCTGATCGATTCGGAAACCGACTACCGCAAAGAACTCAAGGCCCTAGAGGTGCTGGGGCCCTCGCGCCTCTGCTATGGCAGCGACACACCCTTCTGCCCCATGCGCTACGAATGGGGACTGCGGCAGGTGGTGCTGTCTGACCTCTCGCCTGAGGACCGCGCCCTGGTGCTGGGTGGCAACCTGGCCCGGCTGTTCGAACTGAGCTAG
>JAAYDS010000377.1 GCA_012729155.1 Chloroflexota bacterium
AGCGTCTCTTGCATGACGATGCCGATCTGGCTGCGCAATGACTCGAGGGTGACATCGCGGATATCGGTGCCATCGACGGTGATGGCACCCTGCGTCACATCGTAAAAGCGCGGGATGAGGTTGGTGATGGTCGTCTTGCCCGACCCGGTGGGGCCCAGCAGAGCGATGATCTGTCCGGGCTCGGCCACGAAAGAAACACTCTCGAGCACTGGACGATCAGCAAGGTAGCCAAAGCTGACGTCTTCAAAGGCCACCCGCCCCTCGATGTGCCCGAGAGGCCTGGCGTCGGGGCGATCCTCCACCTCGGAGCGGGCATCAAGGATTTCAAACACGCGCTCACCCGAGGCCTGCGCCTCGGTGATGCCGGTGACCAGGAACCCTAAACGCCGCATGGGGCCGACGAGCTGTAACACATAGGTGTTAAAGGCGACGAGCTGCCCCAGCGTCAGCGAGCCGTTGATGACCAGGCGACCGCCCAGCCAAAGCACCAACACACTGCCGGCGCTCGCCAGCAACACCACCAGGGGGTTGACGGTAGAGCCGAGCCGTACAATGGCCTGCGAGACATCGTATACGGCTTTGTTTACCTTCCCAAACCGCTCGATCTCTTTCTGCTCCTGAGCGAACCCTCGCACCACGTCCATACCGTACAAGTTCTGCTCAAGGCGCGATGCCAGCACGGCCATTTTATTCTGGCGGTCTCGAAAGCGAGGATGCTGTGTCGAGCGGTACTTGCGCATGATGAGAAAGATGACCGGCATGACGGCCAGCGAAACCAGCGCGAGCGACAGATTCATTCGCAACAGCAGAACCGTAGTGCCCACCAGCAGCACCAGGCTATCTAGCAACCGCAACAGGCCGCGGCCAGTGAGCATGCGCAAGCGTTCGATATCGCTGGTGATACGTGCCAGCAGTTGCCCCGTTTGAGCACGGTCGTGGTAGCTGAACGAGAGCGACTGCAGTTTGGCATAGGCCTCGTTGCGCATGTCGTAAGACACATCCTGCGAGACGCTCTCTGTGAGAAAGCCCTCACCAAATCGAAACAGGCCTGTCACCAGCGTCAGACCGAGCAACAACAGCACGAGGTTCAGCAGCATGTCAGCCTGGCCTTGCTCGATGCCCAGGTCAACGATGCGCTCGATGATCTTGGGGCTGATCAGCCGGCTCGCCGCAATGCCCAGCATGCATAGATAGGCGAAGGCCTCGGCAACCCAGTACCTTTTGACGTAGGCGAGTACGCGTAATATCGTCTGCATCTAGAACCTCACTCTGCGATGTCGGGGTCGATGTCGGCGAGTTCGACCAGGCGGTCGAGCGCGCACAGCAAATCAGCCAACTCCTGCTCGTCTCGCTGGGGCAGCACCTGACGTAGACGGGCGACGAGCCCGAGTGGAGCATCCTGACAGATCGCCCTGCCCTTGTCTGTAGCTTCGATGATGAGGCGCCGGTTGTCAACCAGACTGCGTCGCCGCACGATGTAGCCGTCAGACTCCATGCGCTCGAGCAGAGGCGAAGTGGTGGCATCGCGCACCCAAAGGTGCCGCGAGATCGCGCCTACGCTCTGCGGGCCATCGCTCTCGAGAAAGCGCAGCACGCTGAGCTGGCGTCCGCCGATACCGTACAGCGAGCGCATCTTGTGGCTAAAACGATGCTGGTAGCGGATCAGCGTTAGCAGGCGATTGACGATGGTCTGGGCCAGTTCATCGTTGGGCCTCATGCCACTCCCAATAGTTAGGATGCTCACATTCCAGCAGAGCACTATAGCGGGTGTCAGCACAGCGCGCAAATGCACAATCGCGCCCGCCGTCCGAATCGCGATTTGACGGACCGCTGAAAACGACTATACTGGAGTCTGTTGATGCGGGGTGGAGCAGTGGCAGCTCGTTGGGCTCATAACCCAAAGGTCCCAGGTTCGAATCCTGGCCCCGCTACTCTTTTATTTGGCGACGTAGCTCAGTGGTAGAGCAGGGGACTCATAAGCCCTTGGTCACTAGTTCAAATCTAGTCGTCGCCACCAAATAGCCCTCTTCCAGGCAGGAAGAGGGTTCTTTGTTTTGGACAAAATGCCGCATTCTGACATGGATGTGCGGCAAAATGGG
>JAAYDS010000056.1 GCA_012729155.1 Chloroflexota bacterium
TCGGTCTGGCGGTTGGTCTCAGGCGAGCTGCATCGGGTGGCGCGCTGCCGCGATGCATTTGGTGGTGAGGCCGTCAGGCAGGTGGTGCTGTTGCGAGACTCTGGTCTGGCAGCCCTGCATGTTGGCACCAACCATCTCGCTCTGATGGATATCTCGACGCCTGAGGCGCCCCGATGCCTTGACCTCTTGCCCGTGGGCGGCATGATGTACTACAAGAGCGTTGTCGAGGGGCTGTTTGACGACCGCTACATGGCGGCGTTTCCTCTGTCGCCGGGCATCGTCTGGTTCGATGTACTGGATGCAACGCACCCCTCGAGGGCTGCCGTCAGCATCAGCCAACAGCTTTGCACCATCGAAGAAGGCGCTGTGGTGGGCAAGGGCGGCATCTTTACCATTTTCCGGGGCAAGTACGCCTTTTCGCAGCGCATTGATGACATCCCAGACGAGCGCGGTGCTATGGCGCTCTGGGACGGTGATGTCCACACGCCGGGGGGAGAGGTCTATCTGAGCGGCCGGCCTACACTGATCGATGACTCGCTATATCTACTCAACCGCCAGACGGGCCAGGTCACCGTGATCGATGTCAGCGAGCCCGAAAGGCCGATCTTGCGGCGTAGACTCACCTTGTCGGGTCACCCTGAGAAGATCGTACGGCACGCCATGATGCTCTGGGTGTGCTGTGGGCATGGAGGGCTGCAGCGTCTCGCCCTCTAGGGAGCTGCCCCGTCCACGATACGCACCATCACCGGCAAAACCGCTACCCCATCGGGCAGTGTTGCGCCATCCTGTAGGACGTTCTCGCGTTGGCCGGTGATCGGGTCATACAGCCCCACCCGCAGTTGGTACATACCCGCGGGAACGTCTTGGGGTATCGCCAACGCGAACTCGTCGAGCACTACCTGCCCAGAGAGCCAATCGCTGGTGGGCATGGCGCCGTTCTGTGGCGGGCCGTCATGCTGGGCGAAGATCTGTCCGTCTTGCGCTACCAGATGACAAAAGACCGCCAGACTGCGATTGACCTCGCCGCCCGCCTGCCACACCAGGGTAAGGGGCAGCTCGCCCCCTGCCATGCCCTGTAAGGCGTTGTCATGGAGCGCCGCAGATACCACGCCGGTGAGCCTGGCCCACGTGCCGAACTGCATATCGATGGCGACGTCGAGGGCGGGCAGCTCCCATAGCCGCTGTGAGGCGATGACCTCGACGTTCCCAAGAGCGATGGCCTCGCCGTCACCGGGCGTTACGATCACCAGCTCGTAATGGCCGGGAGCAGCGTCGGTCGCCGTCATTTCTGCAGTTAGAACTAGGGCTGCAGCCGAATCCCATGCGGTCGTCTCTGGCAGCCTGATCGAGCCAAGCACCTGTCTGCCCCCAGGCGCTGTTGCTTCGAGCGCCACTTGCCAGTGAGCGCCGTCTACGGCTGCATCACTGGAGACGATCAGGCTGACGGGCTCAGGCGCCAACAGCTCCAGCTGCTCTGGCGCGATCACGCCTTGTATCAGGGCATCGTCAACGGGCTCGACTGCGTGGCTCGCCAACGTCTCGGCGGATACAGGGACAACGCCACTCCAGTCGATAGCGCCGATCTCGGCGGTAGAGAGCAGTTCGGCGGCGACACCCTCGTCCGTCGTCTGCAACTCGTAAAGACCTACCTGCAGCGCATACTCATCTGCGGGCATCACCATGGGCAGAGGCACTGCCACTCTGTCGAGCACAAGATCGCCCGCGTGCCACTCGTCGGTGGCATAGCTTCCTTGCAGCGGCTGCTGATCTACCTGCGCATAGCGGTCGCCGTCGGGCGCCACCAGATGCACAAATGCGGTCAGCTCTGATGGTACTGGGTCCACGCACTCCCAGAGCAGCGTTGTGGCGAGCTTACCCTGGGCGTCGGCCTGTGGCGCCACCGCCCAGCCACGCAGGCGCACGCCCGCAGTGAGATCAGCATATGGCGCCGCTTCCATCGCAGGCGCCTCCAGGGCGTCGAGCTCGGCCTGTCGCAGGGCCTGTAATTGCCTGGCCGAGATGGCAAACGTGTGTAGCAACACCTGCTCATGCCGATCATAGACGGTTCCGAGCTCACCGTAGGCGCTCCAGCGTCTCGCTAGCTCCTCAGCCCGCGCCTTTTGCTCGGGGGGGTAGGCATAGAGTGCCCCGTGCTTCTCTTCGGCAGGGAGCACGACGCCCGCCGCTGTGTCCAGCGAGCGAATGTCCATCTCACGAGACAGCAACTGGATGGTGGCATGCTGCGCCCACAACTCGGCGAGAAACACCGTGTGGTCGGCGCTCGCAGCCGCCAGATAGTCGACCGCTTCGATCTTTTCCTGATCATATTCGTATGAAGCGGGCGCCTCGCTGCCAAAGCGCACGAAATAGTCCCATCCTGTCAAAGTGCCGCCAATGATGGCGCAGGCAGCTACAGTCGCGATGGCCCAGGTTTGGCCCGTGCGCCGCAAGACGAGGCGGTAGAGGCTATCGAGCCCCAGCGCGGCCATGATGACCAGGACAGGCAAGGCGCCCATCATCCGCGAAAAGTTGGGCGCCATGTCGGTGACCAGCGAGATTAGCGCCAGCGTCACTAGCCAGACCAGTAGCAGGGTGTAGGGCGCCCGCTCGCTGTGTGGTGCCCGCACGGCGCGTTGCACCGTCAAGGCTGCGCCCAACAGAAAGGCGATACCAGTGACGGCATCGAACACAGGCCTACCCGGCAGATTGTGGATCCACTCGGTGTCGCCGCGCAGATTGGACATAGCCAGGATGCGCCAGCCGTTCTCAGCAAGGCGCCTGGCGGAGCCCTGCCAGTCTCCCCACTCGAGAATGGCAACGTCGGAAGCATGGCCATAAAAGGTGAGGGGATGCTGGTAATAGTGCCATGCCAGAGGCGCAAAGAGCATCATGGCGACGGCGCCCGCAATGGCGATCGCCACCAGCGGCTCTCTATGATGGTCGCGCTGGGCACGCCAGGTCAGCGCTGCAAAGGCCAGCATGATGAGCGGCGCCAGCCTGCCGGCGGGGTGCGTCCACACATTGGCCGCCATCCAAACGCCAACCAGGGCATACCAGCCGGGTTTGCCGCTGACGAGGCCGCGCCACAGGGCGTGGAATGTCAGTAGAAACCAAAGTGGGGTCGCGATCGAGCGGATGCCATACCGCGAGAAATGCAGATGCCAATAAGAGCAGGCCAGCAGAGTGCTGGCCAAGATGGCCAGGCGGCGTTGGGGCCAGATGCTGCGTACAAACAGGTACAGCACGCCCACGGTGATGATGCCCACCAGCGCCGAGGCCAGTCGGCCGGCCATGGCGGTTGGCCCGAGCAGAGCCACCAGCGGGGCTTGCAGATAGGTGTAAAGGACCTCTCGCCCACCGTTCGCTGGCAGAAAGAGGCGATGGTTCCCACGCAATACCTCGAGAGCATCGAGGGCGTTATAGGCCTCATCGAACTGAAAGCCGGGCGGCACCCTGTCCAGCGCTGTCAGCCTGAGTAGCGCCGCCAACAGCATCAACACGACCAGCCAGGCCGCGTCGCGTCGATCGAGCGAGTAAGCATTCTCCATGGGGCCCTCCAGCATCGAGTATAGGCACCACTGTCGCTGACGAAAAGCCAGCATGGTTGACGGCGCCGCCTCCGTCGCCTATAACTCGTTCAGACTGCTTCGCTCTGATCTGTCCATGCGAAAGGACCTACCATGAGAGTCGCCGATATTGCCCCACGCACCCTGCTGGGCCCCGGCCCTTCTGATACACACCCACGCGTGCTCGAGGCCATGGCCAGACCAACCATCGGCTATCTCGACCCGCAGTTGTTTGCACTGCTCGACGACATCCAGGATATGCTGCGCGCCGTCTTCAAGACGAGCAACGAGTTGACCCTGGCCGTCAGTGGCACGGGTATGGCTGGCATGGAGACCTGCCTGGCCAATCTGCTCGAGCCCGGCGACCGTCTGCTGGTGGGCGTGGCTGGCTTTTTCGGACAGCGCCTCGTGCAGGTGGCGCAAAGGCTGGGCGCAGAGGTGTGCACCGTCGAGGTGCCCTGGGGCGAGGTCATCAGCGGCGAACAGATGCGGCAGGCGCTGCAAAAACAAGGCCCGGTCAAACTGGTCGCCGTCGTCAATGGTGAGACCTCTACGGGCGCCTGGCAGCCGATTCCGGGGATCGCCGAGGAAGCTCACGCAGCCGGGGCCATGCTGCTGGTCGATGCTGTCACCACGCTGGGCGGCGTGCCGGTGCTGGTCGATGAGTGGGGTATCGACGCCTGCTACAGTGGTTCGCAAAAGTGCCTCTCGTGCCCGCCTGGTCTTTCGCCGGTGACCTTTGGCCCGGCCGCCCGCGCTGCGATGGCGCGTCGCAAGCGCCCGGTGTCGAGCTTTTATCTCGATATGGCCCTTCTTGGCCGCTACTGGGGGCGAGAGCGCCAATATCACCACACCATCCCCGTCAATATGATCTATGCGCTGCACGAGGCGCTGGTGCTGGTGCTACAAGAGGGCCTCGAAGCGCGCTGGGCCCGCCACCTCGCCCAACATCAGGCGCTCAAGTCGGGCGTCGAAGCGCTGGGGCTACGTCTAACCGCCAACCCAGCGCATCTGTTGCCCAGCCTAAACGTGGTTGCTACCCCCGAGGGCGTTGATGAAGGGTCCATCCGGCAGCGCTTGCTAGAAGATGAGGGTATCGAGATCGGCGGCGGGCTGGGCGCACTCAAGGGCAAGGCCTGGCGCATCGGGCTGATGGGCGAGGGCGCACGCCCCGAGAAGGTTCAACGTTTGTTGGCGGCGCTTGGGGCGCTGTTGGGGGGGTGATGGAGCCACGTCAACGTCTGGTAACGGCCCTTGTCGGGGGCATGCCCGACCGTCTGCCGGTGACCACCCATCATGTAATGCCCTACTTCCTGGAGCGTTACCTCGGTGGCATCTCGGTGGCCGCCTTTTTCGAGCGCTTTGGCCTGGACCCCATCTGTTGGATTGGTCCGCTGGCCTGCAATCCCTGGGCGGGTGAAGAGCTGTTGGGCGACGATAACCTCAACCATCGCGTGATCAGTGCGCCCCAGTGGCGGGTGACCACAGAGGATCTGCCTCATCCCCAATACCATACAGTGTGCCACACTATCTCCACGCCGCGCGGCAAGCTCAGCACGGTCATCCAGTTCAACGAGCACACCGGTTGGGTGATCGAGCGTCTGATCAAGGAAAAGAGCGACATCGAGCTCATCGCCGAGTACATGCCCACCCCGCGCTGCGATGTCGAGGCCGTCAATCGCGTCTCTAGCAAAGTGGGCAATCGTGCGTTGGTACGCAGCAATCTGCTGGCCTTTGATTTTTCGGGGCAGCCGGGCACCTGGCAAGATGCGGCCATGCTGTATGGCATCGAGAACGTCATCTATGCTACCTATGACGATCCCCAGTGGGTGCACGCCTTCTTGAGTGTGTTGCATCGTCGCAAGATGGACTTTGCGCGCTCACTGGCCGGCGCCGAGTATGACGTGCTGGAGCTGGGTGGCGGCGATGCCTCCTCGACGGTGATCTCACCAAAGATGTTTGACGGGTTTGTCGCGCCCTATGACAGCCAGATCATCACTGCGGCCCACGAGGCCGGTCAGCGCGTGGTCTATCACACCTGTGGCGGCATGATGCCACTGTTGGAGCGCATTGCAGACATGGGTCCAGACGCCATCGAGACCCTCACCCCGCCAGGCATGGGTGGCGACGTCGATCTGGCCGAGGCCAAGCGGCGGGTAGGGCACCGCGTCTGCCTGGTGGGCGGGTGGGACCAGTTTCACTTTTTCCAGGGATGCACCCCTGATGAGACGCGTGCTGAGGTGCGCCGCTGCTTTGCGGCCGCTGGCCAGGGCGGCGGCTTTATCCTCTCTCCATCAGACCACTTTTTCGACGCCGACCCAGAGCTGATCGAAGCGTTTGCCGACGAGGCCAGACGTTGCACCTACCACTAGGCCAGAGCGCCCGCGGCTGGAAAGCTGTCGCGTGGCTCAAGGCCTGCGAAAGCGATCGGATGAGCCCTTTGAAGCTCATCTATGGCCTCCAGTTGGCCGGCGTTGCCCGGTTCGCTCTGGCGAGGGCAA
>JAAYDS010000057.1 GCA_012729155.1 Chloroflexota bacterium
GCATCCTTGAGCTTGGCGAACCTCAGGTCTGCGCCAGTCAGATCGGCGTCGGTCAGATTGGCGCCCTCGAGGTCTGTGTAGGGCATGATGGCCCCCCGCAGATTGGCTCCGCTGAGGTCCGCTCCGACCAACGTCGCCCGAGTGAGATCTGCCTGGCTGAGGTCGGCGCCAGACAGGTTGACGTCATTGAGCTTGTACTGATAGAGGTAGAGGCCCGAACAAGACGGCGGGCAGCCGGCCGGCAAGTCCTGACTCTTGCAGGCTGCCAGCCCTACACCAAACAAGAGCACCAGCGCGACCAGCCTCACGTATCGCATGTCACGCCTCCTTTGGCCCGCTCAGACAGCAACACAGGCTCACCACGGTCAGGTCTCTGGCATCAGGCCAGACGCAACTTGAGCGCCCAGTCGTCGTCGTTCGGTTTGGCAGGTAGCTCGATCTCGCACTCGGCGCTAGCGCGCAAGATAACTGGATCGCTCCAAGCACCCTGGCGTGGATCGAACCAGTGCGCTCGATAGTCGCCCCGATAGGCGGCGCCTCGCAGCCGCCCTGCTGGGCAGCCCGCCTCAAAGTAGACCATGAACAGGTCGCGCTCGCGAGTGCGCGCGCAATAGGCCCAACCCACATTGCCCTGTAACTGATGGGTGCGGTTGGGCTCGACTAATTCGGCGTTGGGCACCAGGTCCTGGAAGCGCCGTCCCTCGGACCAGACAAAGGCCTGCAAGTGCGCCATCTCGGCACCCGACGCCCAAGTCAGGCTATCCCACAGGCGATAGGGCGCTTCTCGCTCGATGTCGCCGCCCCACAGGCCGCCAGCGCCATAGATCTCGCCGGCCAGCCCGCCCGACAAAAAGCTGCCATAGTGGCCAGAGCGGCAGTAGCGCGCCGACTCGGCCGTTCCAGGGACGATACCGGGTGGCCAACCAACGTCATAGGGGGCGCTGAGGGCATCGTAAAAGGGTTCGCCGTTGAGGGCTGGCCTGGGCGGCTCTGCCTCATGGTAGATCTCGGTGAGCAACCAGTGGCTATTGTGGTGGCGTCGGTTACCGATCTGGTGCAGCGTCAGCCAGTGCGCCTCATCCGAATTGCCAAAGTTGCTCAAACTCGAGCCAGAGGCGTTGCAGGATAGCAGGGTGTCAAACGCCGGTATGCCCTTTTGCACCACGGCGTTGGCCGGCGCGTTAAAGTCTCGCGAGGCGATAGTAGCATGCCCTGAGTCGAAATGAATCGGACTGAGGATCGTATTATTGGCCTGATAGCGAGCAAAGAGATACTGCAGGTAGCGCGTGTACGAATCTGGCCATGCATAGCATGACTGCCAGGCGTTCATGCCGTCTCGTCGCGCCGCCTCGATAAAGGGGATGAACCCCTGCGCGTTGAGATAGTCGACTTTGCGGTCCATCGCCTGAAAGTAGGCAGGGTTGATGCGATCGACATCGGGATAGACGTCCTCATGCCCCGGCACACGCCCCGGAAAGAGGAAAGGCCTGCCGCCTTCGTTGTGCATGTCTTTGGCGCTGTTGGTGCCTGCCTGCCGCCAGGCCGATCTGAGGTGAGAGCCATCCTCAAGGACGATCCGTGGCAGATGACCGTCGTTGGCCCAGTTGGGGAAGGCGGCGATCATGGCGATGCAGTTGTAGCCCTGCCTCTTGCGAAAGCGCACCATGTCCTTCAAGCCCATTTCGGGGCCGATCGGGCGCTCTTCGTCGTCCTCATACCAGCGGAAGCGATAAGTCGGCACCGCCCACCAGGTGTCACCAATCAGAAAGCAGGGCGTGCCGTCGGCATACTCCAGGCCGTGCCCGTTGGCCGTGCCACGCAGAAAACCGCGTCGGCAGGCATTGGCTGCGAGTTCGGCCTGGCTCCAGGCAACAGCGGTAAAGCCGCCCCCCTGCCCGTTGAGGCCCGCGTCGGGTTGTGAAGCGCCGCTAACCCACGACCATTCTCCTGGCGCCGTCGCAACGATGCGCACGCGGTGCGTATGGCTTCCATCCCAGAAGCCATAGACGCGCCGCTCAAAACCTGGGCCTGTCAGATCTACCCATACCTCAACATCGGTATAGGGATTGGCATAGTCTGCCTCAGCCACGAGGGTGATCTCGACCTTTTCCCAAACGTGGTATTGCGTCGCTGTCACGCTTTGCCCCCTCCTGCTCGGTGCGAACCCGGTGGCAGGTTACCGACCGGTGATGCCCGTCATCACCACGCCCCGCAAAAAGTAACGTTGGCCGAAGAAAAAGATGATGACCATCGGTAGCGTCAGATACATAGCGCCAGCCATGTTTAGGTGATAAGAGGCCAGGAAGGGGTCTACAAAGGCGCGCAGCCCCAGGGCCAGTGTCTTTTTGTCTTCGCTAAAGAGATAGATCAGCGGCCCCATAAACTCGTTCCAGTGGCCCACAAAGGAAAAGATGGCCACAGCTGTAAGCACTGGCGCGTTGAGAGGCAGCATAATGCGCGCCCAGATCATCCAGTTGTTGGCGCCATCGATGCGCGCAGCATCGTCAAAATCTGTGGGGATGGTGAGATAGAACTGCCGCACCAGAAAGATGTTGTACGCGCCCCCGCCAAAGAAAGAGGGCACGATGAGTGGCAAGAAGGTGTCGTGCCAGTTCAGATACTTGAACATGATAAAGGTCGGAATCTGTGTGACGATATGCGGCAGCATCATGGTCGCCAGCAGCAGGGCAAAGAGCGCCCCGCGGCCAGGAAAGCGCAGTCGTGCAAAGCCAAAACCCACCATCGAGGCCGAGATGATGGTGCCCAGCGTGGCGGCCACCGTCACCACACAGGTGTTGCCCAGCCATCGCAAAATGGGCGCAACTGTCAGCACCTCGACATAGTTGTACCACATGATCGGCCTGGGAATCCAGATGGGCGGGTGTGCAAACACCTGTCCCTGGAGCTTGAGCGATGTCGATAGCATCCAGGCCATGGGCACCATAAAGACGATGCTGAGGCTGATCATGCCAAGGTACAGCAGCGCGCGCTTTATATAGTATGAGGCTGGGGGGTGCTGCCCGCCGTGCGCCGCGGTGGCTTGAGCCGATCTCGGCAGCCGTGATAGCGTAGCCATCTCGATCACCCTCCCTCGTAGTAGACCCATGACTCGGACATGCGCAGCTGCAAGAGCGTAAAGACCAGGATGACCAGAAAGAGCAGCCAGGCAAAGGCCGATGCATAGCCCATCTCGAACTGCTCAAAGGCCAATCGGTACATATAGAGCACCGAAAAGAGCGTCGAGTTGGCCGGCCCACCGGCGGTCATCAGAAACGCACCGGTAAAGACCTGAAACGAGCCGATAATACCCATCACCAGGTTAAACAAGATGACTGGCGACAACATAGGTACCGTAACGTTCTTGAACTGCGCCCAGCCGCTGGCGCCGTCGATCTGAGCGGCCTCGTAAAGCGATTGGGGAATGTTCTGCAGACCGGCCAGGAAGATGACCATGGTGTTGCCGCCCGCCGTCCACATCTGCATAAGCACAAAGGTGCTCTTGGATGTTTTCGGGTCCCAGATCCACTTGGACGGCGGCAGGCCGATGGCCCTCAACACCGTGTTCGCCAGCCCCACGTCGGGGTTCAGAATCCAGAACCAGACGATAGCCATAGCAACCGCCGGCGTCACCGAAGGGAGATAGAAGAAGGTACGGAACCAGGCGGTGAAGCGGATCTTTTGCACGCAGAGCAGCGCCAGTACCAGCGAGGCGATGAGGCGCAGCGGAACGCTCAGAAAGGTATAGTAGGCTGTGTTCCAGAGCGACAGCCAGACAATGTCGTCGCTGACCAGCTTCTTGATGTTGGCCAACCCCACCCACACAGGCGGGCTGAAGAGATTGTAGCGCATCAGCGCGAGCACAGCAGAGGCGAGCATGGGGCCAGCGGTAAACAGTGCAAACCCCAACAGCCATGGCGCGACAAAGAGATAGCCATCTCGTGCCTCTCGCATGGCCAGTCTGGACCAACGCCTCTTGCCCCGCCCCACCAAAGGCGCACCTGCCGAAACTGCGCCCCCTGGAGTGGTCATATTACCATCACCTCCGACTCTGGTAGTCTCACCACTGCAGCAACACCCGTCGAGTCCATAGCGGCCATTGGGTCGTGCTGCTCTGCAAGGCAGAGCAGCACGACCAGGCCCGCAGACGTGCTCCTGGAGAAGCAATCGCGTTGCCGCGGCGCCTACCAGGTGCACGTAGCGATAGACTCGGTCAGAGCCTTGTCGCCCTCGATCTTCATGTTCCTTGCGGCGCCGGCCACATCCTCCGAACCGCAAGTCAAGATCGGATCGAGGTAGGTTTGATACAGCGTCTTGAGTTTGGCCATGCCAACGGGCGACTTCATGGCGATGCGCTTCAGGTTTCCGGTGTAGCCCTCAGACCAGGGCAGAACGTGGACATCGCCATAGTGCTCGGGAATGCCGTCGGTGGGCATGATGGCGTCCATGATGCTCGGGCGGTTCACGCTCCACCGCTTTTGCTCGCCAATCCACCGTTGCGTTTCCTCGCTGGTGAGGAACTTGAGCAGACGCCAGCCCTCTTCTTTATGAGGCGCCTTGGCTGTGACACCAAAGGCTGAGCAGGCCGCTGGTGAGAACTGCCCCTCAGGCCCAGCGGGCAACGGCACGATGTCATACTTGAACTGCACTGCCTCTTGTTTGGCAAAGAAGGTATTCTGCTGATGGTCGAACTTCATGGCCACCAACCGTGCGTTGCGCCACAGGTCTCCCTGGCCCACGGCCTGGGCCGGCGTAGGCATAAAGTTGGTGACGCAGCGCCACTGCCGAGTGTAGTCCCAGTACTCGATGATCGCCGGATCATCAAAGTTGCTGGTCATCAAATCCTCGGAGAACCAGTGTGCCCCGAGAGCATTGGTAAAGCCTGCCGGAATGTCACCGGCAAAGGTGGGGTCGATAAAGGCGCAGCCGAACTGGACGATCTTGGTGTTGTCAAAGTTTGGGTCGCTGGCCGGCCGCCCCTGGTCGTCACGCGTCAGCAGAGTGGCCGTCTCGACAAAGTCATCGATAGTCCAGTCCAGAGCCGGATAGTCGACTCCCCATTGGTCGAACATGTCTTTGTTATAGTAGCAGCCATACAGGGCGCTGTCTTTGGGGATCAGGTACTGCTTGCCGCCGTAGGCAAACTCGTCCATCAGCTCGACGATAAAGTCCTCACGCTTGATGCCATCGCGCTCCATATAGGGCATATGGTCGAGAAAGGCCCCGTTGCAGATATAGTCCATCGCGATGGTCCAGTGTGAGTGGCAGACGTCAGGGGTCATCCCGGCGGCCAAAATGGTAGGCAGCTTGGTCATATAGTCTGCCCATGACTCAAAGCTGACGTTGACTTTGACGTCCGGGTTCTCTTCCATGAACGCGTAGACAAAGTTGGTGTACATGGTGCGTTCGAGGCCTAGAGCTCCCGGCGTGGCAAAGTTGATCTCGACGCGCTCTTTGGGCGCAGCCTCAACCACCTTCTCCACGACCTTTTCGACTACCTTGGGTGTCCCCTCGACGATGACCTCTTCTTTCACCACCGTGGTGACGACCTTCTCGACCTCAACGATCTTTTCCACAACCTTGGGCTGGCAGGCGGCGAGGATGGCGGCTCCGATGCCCAGGGCAGAGGCCTTGAATAGCTCGCGGCGAGAGATCTTTTTGGTCAACATGCTCATCTCCTTTGACACAGCAACACACACCGACCCTGATCTCACACGTACCTTGTACTAGCTCGCGACGCGCCTCCTTTCACTCCCCACGTCGAGCACGTTGCCTATCCCCACC
>JAAYDS010000378.1 GCA_012729155.1 Chloroflexota bacterium
GCAGGCCCAGTCTACGCAGATGGCCCGCAACGTCAATCTGGGCGCGATGCACGGAACTCGCATCATTGGCTGAATTCTGTCCCGAATATGGCCGTGGCTGTGCCAAAAACAGTACGGAATATGATATGCATAGGATGTATGACTGTAGGCTATGGAAGGAGGCGTCTAGCGGCCAGCGCTGCCTCGTCTGTGTGGACCGGTTGACCAGGGAGTGGATGCTCGAAGGAGAGTACGATGAGCGCTAACACGATTACCCGTCGCAGGCTGCTACAGGGCGCGGCCCTGGCCGGGACAGCCGGGTTGCTGGTGGCGTGCCAGCCCAAGGTTGTCGAGAAGGTGGTGGAAAAGGTCGTCAAAGAGACGGTCATCATCGAAGGCACCCCCAAGGTCGTTGAAAAGGTCGTCAAAGAGACCGTCGTTGTCGAGAAAGAGGCGGCGGCTCCAGCACGTGAGCCGGCCAAGGTGGTCTGGTGGTTCCAGTGGAACGCGCCGGCGCAGATGGAGGCCTTTAGCACCATTGCCAAGAACTTTGGCGAGATGGACAATGGCATCACCGTCGAGGCACTGCAGGTGCCCACGATGCAAGACAAGATGCTGGCAGCCGTGGCCGGCGGAAACCCGCCTGATGTCGGCGTATGCTGCATCCAGTACGTCGGCTTTTACGTGCGTGGTGTGTTCACACCGCTGGACGACTATCTCGATGCCAGCGAAAAGATCAAGCGTGAGGACTTTGTGCCCGGTCTGTTCGAGTCGATGGTATGGCGAGGCAAGACCTATGGCGTGCCGGCCTGTGAGTGTGGCCCCAGGTTTGGCTATATCTTTAACATCGACCACCTCGAAGAGGCGGGGCTCGATCCAGATAACCTGCCACAGACCTGGGATGAGACCTGGGATTGGCACACCAAGCTGACCAAAAAGGATGCCGCGGGCAACCTGGAACAGCTGTTCCTCGATCCCTTCTTTGGGTCTACCACTGCGGCGGCACTTGCGCCCAACTGCGCCTCGCTCTATCCGACATCCTGGGGCTTTTCGCCATGGGATGGCGACACGATGACGTTCAACTTTGATAATCCGCAGATGGTAGAGGCCTTTACCTGGCTAAAGAAGATGTACGACGACATCGGCGTCGAAAAACTAGACGCCTTTAGCCAGGCTAACCCGGGGGGCCGTTACGTGCCCACAGGTGCTATGCCAGCCGGCCTGAGGACAGCCGAGTTTGTGGGCTACTATGCGCCAGGCGAGCTGCATGTCAGCGCACCCGACACACGTTGGGTGGCGGGCTGGTGCCCAAGGCCCGAATCGCGTCGAAATGTCCGTTATCAGAACGTGGGTGGGCACCCCATCTACATTCCGTTGGCTTCCAAGGTGCGCGATCAGGCGTTCGAGTTCATCGAATACGTCACCAGCGAAGAGGCCATCGATATCATCTTCAAGGCGACGGCCTGGTTGGGCGGGCGCAAGGCAGGCTACGACGCTAATCGTCCCGACATCAGCCATCTGCCGTCACTCAAGTGGTATCTCGAGTCGGCCAATACCGCCGATGAGCTCGTCGCTGGGCCCGTCATTCCCAACCAGGCCTTTGCTACGACGCAATACCAGCGGGCTGTTTCTGCACTGCAGTATGGCGAAAAGACGCCCGAGCAGGCGGCTGTGGATCTGCAGAAAGAGGTGACCGAGGACTTGGCCAAAGAGTTCCCCGAGCTGCTGGTCGAGTAGGCGCGGAGCCCTGGCGATCGTCCAATCGGGGCGGGCTCTGTGTCAGCCCCGATTGGACAGCTGCTGTGACCGTACTGCATAAAGGAAGGGGGATCTGGCGATGAAACGCTGGTCGCGTCAGACGACCCGCAGCGCCATCAATGGGTATGCGTTCATCTCGCCGTGGCTCGTTGGGCTGGCCTTGTTCACGATCTATCCGATCATCGCCTCATTGTACTATAGCTTTACACGTTATGACATCGTGCGCGAGCCACGTTGGATCGGCCTCGAGAACTATGTCACGCTGGCTACCCAAGACCTGATCTTTCGCCGCGTCATGGGCAACACCATCTATCTGGTGGCGGTGGGGGTGCCTGCAGGCATCGTCGTTGCCTACCTGTTGGCGCTGTTGCTCAATAACGAGATGAAGCTGCGCCCCATGTTCCGCACCATCTTTTTCTTGCCGGCCTTGGTGCCTGCCGTAGCGGCCGCCGAGGTTTGGCGCTGGGTGCTGAATGCGCAGTGGGGCCTGATCAACGCCTGGGTAAAGGCCCGCGGATGGCCAGTGATTCCCTTTTTGTCATCTGAGGGGTGGGCCAAGAACACGTTGATTCTCATTCATTGCTGGGCGCAGGGCCAGGCTATGATGGTCTTTCTGGCTTCGCTGCAAGATGTGCCTCGCTCATTGTATGACGCTGCCGAGGTGGACGGCGCCAACAGGCTGCAGCGGTTCTGGTATGTGACAGTGCCGATGACAACGCCAGCGATGCTCTTTCTGGTCATCACCCACCTCATCGGCATGTTTCAGTACTTTACCATGGGCTGGCTACTGACATCGGGCGGGCCCAACTTTTCTACCGAGTTCTTTAGCATTTATCTCTACCGTAACGCCTTTGAGTACTTTAAGATGGGCTACGCCTCGGCGCTCTCATGGGTGCTGTTCCTGATCATCATGCTGTTCACCGTGGTCACCTTCCGCTCCTCTGAGCGGTGGGTCTATTACGGTGGCTCATAGCGCAGGGCGCAGGAGGACGGTATGACCAACACTGCTGTAGCAATGACAGCAGAGGCTCTGCAGGCCAAACGCCATGCGAGGCTCGCACGCGTGGCGGGGCGCATGCTGCTCTACGTTACCGTAATCACGCTGAGCTTTGCCTTTGCGCTGCCGCTGCTCTGGATGTTCGTGACGGCACTCAAAGATGACCCTGATGTCTTTCGCCTGCCGCCTGTGTGGATTCCGCGGCCTATCCGCTGGCAAAACTTTGCCGAGGCGCTGACCATCATCCCCTTTGGGATGCACCTGCTCAACACGCTCAAGATTGCCGTTCCCGTCGTTATCGGCACGGTGCTTTCGTGCTCGCTGGTGGCCTATGGTTTTGCGCGCATCGACTTTCCCGGGCGTACCTTTCTCTTTTTCGTGTGCCTGGCAACGATGATGCTCCCCTTCCAGGTACGCATGATCCCGCTCTACATTCGTTTTAGCGTCATGGGCTGGCTCAATAGCTACAGGCCGCTGATCGTGCCGGCCTTTTTTGGCGGGGCCTACCCGATCTTTTTACTGCGTCAGTTCTTTATGACCATCCCACAAGAGCTCTCCGATGCGGCGCGCATCGATGGTTGCAGCGAGTTGATGATCTTCTGGCGCATTGTGCTGCCGCTGGCCAAGCCAAGCCTGGCGGTGGTAGGGCTGTTCACGTTCATGGGCTCGTGGGACAACTACCTGGGTCCCCTGATCTATCTCAACGATGCCAAACTCTATCCGCTCTCGGTGGCGTTGCGCGGGTTCCAGAGCGAGTTCTGGGAAGAACACCTGTGGCAGTACATGATGGCGGCGAGCGCGACAACTATCGCTCCGGTGATCGTGATCTTTTACGTCGCTCAGCGCACCCTGGTCGAGGGGATCACTGTCACCGGGATCAAGGGCTGACTCGCCGAGCGGCTCGACAGCTCATCACAGGGAGGGGCTGTGCCTGTCTTTTCGAGCTCTACGTCGTTGCTCAGGAGTGTTCCGGTCGAGGCTGCGGCAGCGCGGCTGGCCGCCTGCGGTTTTATACAGATCGAGATCTTTGATGGCGCCAAAACGGATGACTGGCTTGATGACCCCGGGCGAACGGCACGTGCGCTTGGCACTCACGGGTTGTCGCTGCGCACGGTGCATCTACCAGTGATTGGCTGGGAGATAGACAGCCCTGACGAGGCACTGCGCCAGGCGGCCCTCAAGGCCTGCGTGCGCGCCATGCGCACGGCCGCACGGTTGGGCGCCGAAATCGCCATCTGTCACCCCAACGGGGCGCATCTGGCCTTTCATGCGCACGACTATGGCGCGAGCTGGCAGCGCACGCGTGACTCGTTGGCCTGGCTTGCCGAGCAGGCCGGATCGATCGGCATCAAACTGGCGGCCGAGAACCTGCCCGCTCATGGGACCTGGCGCCCCGGGATGTATGTGCGCGAGCTACTCTGCATGATCGACGGACTGGGCGAGCACGTGGGCATCTGCCTTGATGCTGGGCACAGCACCTGCAATGGCATCAGCCCAGCGACCGAGGCCCTGCAAGCGGGCAGCAGGCTGATGGCGCTACACATCCAGGACAACGATGGCACTGGCGCCGACCAGCACCTGATGCCGGGAGATGGCGTCACTGACTGGGGCGCCTTTCGCAGCGCGCTCGAGAAGCTCGGCTTTGCAGGAGCGCGCACGTTTGAGGTGGGGCCTGGGGCATGTCTCGATGACACGCTACAGGCACTGGCCAGCCTGCGCGCCGCGTGGAGTGAATGAGGCGCTACCGCAACAGTCACCTTGATATTTCGGGGACCTCAGACGCCTGATCGCCGCATCCAACCTCGGCCAGTGCATGTACTGCTCTGCATTTGTGGCTATAATGGGCGTGTACGTGACGCCGCGATGACGCGACTTGTGAGGCCCCGGAGGACATGGACAGCCACCTCTATGCTGAGGTGCGACGTGCCCTGTCGCACCTGTATGACCTCGTCTATTTACAGCGCTCACCCCTGGCCCGGGCGCTGCCGGGCGGCGACGGTCGGGCATTGCGCAAAGCGCTCATCGCCGCGATAGAGTCTCTCAAGCCAGCGGGCAGCCTCTCTGCGCGTTCTGACGAGCAGCGCGCTTACGTTGCGCTTCAGGGGCGCTATATCGAACAGGTGACCATGTCCGAGCTGGCTCAGGGGATGGGCATTAGCGAACGGCAGCTGCGTCGCGAGTTGCGCGCCGGTATCGAGGCCGTGGCGCACCTGCTGCGGCTCGCTAGCGCTCCGGAACAGCCAGATGCTCAGGAGCCTGATACCTTCGACCTCGCTGGTGATGCCGAATGGGCCACCAACCTGGCGGCTGAGGTGCGTGATCTGGTCTTGCTCACGACGCCGCTTGCTCGTGAGAGCGGTGTGGCATTGGAAGAGGACGATCTGCCTGAGAGCCTGCTGGTACGCGCCAGCCGCGTGCTGTTGCGCCAGGTGCTGCTGGGTATGTTGAGCGAGGTGATCGAGCTGCATCCCGGTGAGACGCTAAAGTTGGGGGCCCGGCAAGGTGAGCGTGTGCTATTCTGGATAAC
>JAAYDS010000379.1 GCA_012729155.1 Chloroflexota bacterium
CCCCCCCACAGAGTTAGCCAGTGTCCCCCCATCGCTATTATCGACCATTTGTTGACTTTTTCAAGCGACAGGGGCCTGTTGGAGGTATTATGTTGTGTCCTCACGGATAGTTCACGTAAAGGATTCACGTGCGGGCGCAGCCGCCGGCCACGCCTTGACCGTGCGCCCATTGCTGAGTATACTACTCAGCAATTACACGATCTGGAGCCCGACCATGGAGACCGCCACACTGACCTATCACGGCGCCACCTGGCAGGTGCCCGCCAGCGGCACCATCCGCCAGGCCCTCGTCTCGGTGGGGCTCGACCCGCTGCAGGTGCTGGCCATTCGCGGCAAAAAGCTGGTCAGCGCCGATCTGCCGCTCGAGCCCGACGACGAGATCAGGATCGTCAACGTGGTGGGCGGCGGCTGAGCGGCCGCAGCGCCGCCGGGGGGAGAGCCATGCGCACAGCCAGCCCCGCGCCTCAGCGGCGCGCCTATCGCTATTTTGACCTGGTGATGGTGGCCTTTGTGACGGTGCTGCTCATCAGCAACATCGCCTCGACCAAGATCGTGCGGCTGGGCCCCTTTACCTTTGATGGCGGCACCATCCTCTTTCCGCTCAGCTACATCTTTGGCGACGTGCTCACCGAGGTGTACGGCTATGCCCGCTCTCGTCGAGTGATCCATGCCGGCTTTGCCGCGGCGCTGCTGCTGGCGGGCACGCTCTGGCTGGTGGGCTGGCTGCCCGCCGCCGAGGGTTGGGGGCAGCAGGCGAGCTATAACGCCATTCTGGGGCAGACGCCCCGCATCGTTGCCGGCAGTCTGCTGGCCTATTTCGCCGGCGAGTTCAGCAACTCGTGGGTGCTGGCCCGCATGAAGGTGCTCACGCGCGGCCGCTGGCTCTGGGCGCGCACCATCGGCTCGACGCTGGTGGGCCAGCTGGTCGATACGGCGCTCTTTGTGGTGATCGCTTTCTGGGGCGTGTATACGCCGGCGCTGGTGTTGGCCATCGTGCTCTCGAACTATGCCTTCAAGGTGGGGCTCGAGGCCGTGCTCACCCCTGCGACCTACCGCGTGGTCGACGGGCTCAAACGCGCTGAAAACGAGGACTATTACGACGTCGATACCGATTTCAACCCCTTCAGGGTGGGCGGGTGAGGCCAGCAGGGCGCGGCCGCAACGCGTGGCGCTGGCCGGCGTATCGGGTGTGGCGCCCGTGTGGTGCGGGCCAGGGAGCGATGCACATGAACGCCGAGCCGCAGATCTATTCCGACTCCAAGGCCGAGACCTACCTGGACCTGCAGGCGGCCGTCGGCATCACCAAGCATTTCGGTGGCTATGACGCCACCGACGAGCTGCACCGGCTCTGCCGCGTGGATCTGGCGCGCGAGGTGCTCGAGGTGGGCTGTGGCGTGGGTGTCGGGCCGGCCTACATCGCCAAACGCTATGGCTGCCGCGTGGTGGCCGTCGACCTCTCGCCCGACATGCTGGCCTGGGCCGAACGCCGTGCACAGCGCGACGGCGTGGCCGACCTCGTGACGCTGCAGCAGGCCAACGTGCTGGCGCTGCCTTTTGAAGACGACCGCTTCGACGCCGTGTTGGCCGAGTCGGTGCTGGCCTTTGTACAAGACAAGCCGCGCGCCCTGGCCGAGATGATCCGCGTGACGCGGCCTGGCGGCTATGTGGGCCTCAACGAGAGCTACTGGTCGCAGCACCCGCCCGAGGGCAGCGCGCAGGCCTGGGCCTCGCTGGGCTCGGCCATCATCACCGCAGACGAATGGCGCGCTCTGTGGGCCGCCAC
>JAAYDS010000058.1 GCA_012729155.1 Chloroflexota bacterium
ATAGCGTCATCTGCGAGGCCAAAAGCAGCTCCAGATAGTCGCATTCCAGCTCGATCATCTCGCCGTCGTCCGAGCGCAGCCACTCAGCCAACCAGGCAAAGCGCAACGCCAGCACATAAGCGGGCAACGCCCGCCATGAAGCCTCTGCCAGGATACCTCGCAGATGCAGCCAGCGCGTTAGAGCGCACACCAGACCGCCGGTCAGCGCTGCGGGATCCTCGATGCCAGCGCAGCCGATCAGATTCGCCAGGTCGTAGAGCTCGGCTTTGGGCCCAGTGAACTCCCAATCGATCACAGCGCGCACAGCCTGGCCCTGCCACAGCACATTCAGCGGGTGCAGATCACCGTGCGCCCACGCGGTGGGCAAATTCGACTCTTGTAGCAGCACCTCTTGTGCCAACCTTAGCGGGGCACGCACCCTGGCCAGCACAGTTGGGTCGCGTCGCCGCAGCTGGGTCACCAGTTCGGCAAGCCATAGCTCGAGGCGAAAGATGCGCGATGGTCGCCAGTGCCAGTTACCCGTGGCCTCGCGCAGCTGCAGCAGCCACTGAGCCAGCGCCTCTCCGCGTACACCGTCGTGGGCCCACTCTGGGCGGGGTAGCGGATCAGAGGGCACATGGCGTGTCGCCATCCACCAGGTCTGGCCGACGCGCACCACGAGATCGCCATTCGCGCCCTGGTGTGGCACGAGAACACCGCAGAGACCGGCCTCGCTGAGGCGGGATAGCGCTGCGGCGATCTCTCGTTTCCGTGGCACCAACTCGGCCGCCACCTGCTCGAGGATGAACGCCCCTGTTTCGCTCTCTATCACACAGCGATAGACAGAGCGGTTTGGGCTGCCTGGCGGCTGTAAGGCAACAGGGTGCGCGTCTTGCAGCGCAAAGGCGGTGGCCACCTGACGGATCATCGAGACTGCATAGTGCTGCGGCAAACTGCCCCCCCTCTCCTCCATTCTTCTGGTGAACAAGCGCCCATCAGCACTATTCTGGCCCTGATGACGCCTTCTGCCAACCAACATGAGCAAACTGATCTTGTCGTTACAGAGTGTCTGCGCTACCCTGATAATGTGTAGAGTGAACAGGGATGCACCATGAACCAGGAACCTCAAGAAACTGTCTACGCGCAAGAGATCCGCGAGGAGATCCGTCGGCGGATGGCGCAGCTGGCGAGCCTCTTTTTCGTCTCGCTCGGGTTGCTCATCATCTTTATGGCTGAGGTGCATCGTAGTGGCGCCGGCATGGACCTGGTGGGCATGGCCATCAGCGTGATCGGGCTACTGGTGTGGATGGTCATGCAGCGCTGGCTCACGACGAGCATGTGGCTGGCAGTGGTGGGCTCGCTAATCATGGCCATCGCAACAGCCCGTTGGGCGCATAGCGTGTATCCCCTGGGGCTGCTATGTCTGCCTGTAGGCCTGCTGGTGATCCATAGCGGGCCATGGCCCGCCCTTTTTCTGACGCTCTCGGTGACGGCCCTGTTGCTCGCCGATGGCGCACAGGCGCCGCATTTTTGTGCTTTGGCCAGTGTGTGGGGCGCCTTTGGCCTCACCTGGGTCTCTCTACACCACGCCAACACGGCCACACAATGGTCGTGGTCGAGCTATGCGCGCATGCGTGACTTGCTCGAAGAGTCGCGCTCCCAGCAGGTGCGCCTCAAAGAGGTGCAAGAAGACCTCACGCAGGCTAACGCCGAGCTTGCTCGCCTGTCAGACCGCCTCCTGGCGATGAGCCGCATCGCCGAAGATGCGCGGCGCGCCAAAGAAGAGTTTGTCGCCAATGTGAGCCACGAGCTCCGCACACCGCTCAACATGATCATCGGCTTTAGTGAGATCATCACTGAGAGCCCCGAGCTGTACGATCACAAACTCCCGCCCGAACTGCTCGCTGACGTCGAGGTGATCCAGCGCAATAGCCGCCATCTGGCCGCTCTGGTCGATGATGTACTCGACCTCAGCCGGGCCGAGGCGGGGCGCATGGCGCTGACCCGCGAGTATGTGGGTATCGGCGAGGTGCTGGAAGAAGCCGTCACTGCCGTGTGGCCACTGTTCGAGTCCAAACATCTCGACCTCACCCTTGATGTGGCCTCCGAGTTGCCGATGGTCTATTGTGATCGTACGCGCATTCGGCAGGTGGTCATCAATCTATTGAGCAACGCCGGGCGCTACACCGAGCGCGGCGGCGCACACGTGCGGGCCAGGCAAGAGGGCGGGATGATCAGCATCACTGTGACAGATACCGGCCCAGGAGTGCCTTTAGGCCAGCAAGAACGCATCTTTGAGCCCTTTGAGCAATACTATGGGGGCACTGCTCTGAACGTGGGTGGCTCGGGGCTTGGGCTTGCCATCAGCCGGCGCTTTGTCGAAATGCACGGTGGCAAGATGTGGCTCGAGAGCGAGCCGGGCAAAGGGGCCACCTTTGGCGCTATGCTGCCTCTGTCACTCATGAGCCATCGCAATGCAGAGAGCCCGACGCGGTGGATCAACCCCTATGAGACCTACGAGCCGCGCGCGCGAGCCTGGCGAGCACCTGCGCCGGTGATCAGGCCACGCTTGGTGGTGCTCGAGCAGGCTGATACCTTGAGTCATATCTTGGAGCGATACGAACCAGACGCTGAGGTGGCCGGTGTGACGTCGCTCGGGCAGGCGCTCCAAGAGCTGGCCGAGCGACCCGCTCGAGCGTTGCTCATCAACTCGTCGGCTCCCTATGCCGAGGTCCACAACGCTCTTCAGGCCAAGGGTCTGCCCTTTGGCACCCCGGTGATCCATTGCGCCATTCCCGACAAGCTCGAGGCTGCCGAGCAGCTGGGGGCCGCTGCCTACCTGCTCAAGCCCATACAGCAAGAGACACTTTTCGCCGAGCTCGACCGACTTGGTCGCCCCGTTCGGTCGGTGCTCATCGTCGACGACAACGCCGAGGCGCTGCAGCTCTTTGCCCGCATGCTCTCGGCCCGCGATACGCCCATCGATATCCTTCGAGCTTCGAGCGGTAGTCGAGCGTTGGCGCTGATGCGCGAGCGACGCCCCGACGTGGTGCTGCTCGATCTGGTGATGCCTCAAGTCGACGGCTTTGCCGTGCTGCGCGAATGTCAGCAAGACGAGGCCCTGCGAGATATCCCCGTGATCGCCATATCGGCTCTCGACACGATGCCGGGCGGCTTTGTCACGCCGTTCCTGGCCGTCTCCAGGGGCGATGGCATCAATCTGCAAGACCTGTTGCGGTGCGTCAGAGCGCTGTCGGCGGTGCTGGCTCCGCCGGATGGAGCAGATGCAGCAGCGTCTGCAGAAACGCCTGCCGCGTGACCGGCTTGCGCAGGTAGGCACGAGCGCCTAGCGAGAGAGCCAGTTCCTCTTGGGTGAGAATGCTGCACACGAGCACCGGTGCGTGCATGGTGAGAGGGTGGTTGCGCAGCTGCGCCAGCATCTCCCAGCCATCGGCATGCGGCATCAACACATCGAGCACAATGACCTGTGGACACGCCTCAGCCGCCAGGGCGAGGGCTTGAGCCAGGGTGGACGCCGCCAGGATGCTATATGGCGTGCCGATGGCAAAACGGTGCAGCAGCCGCAGTGTGTCTTCATTATCGTCGATCACCAGTACCGGAACACCCTGCATCACGGGCACAGAGATCGTGGCTCGATAGCATTGGACGTCAAGGTCAGCCTTGACGGTTACGCCGCAACGTCCAGCGATCTCGCGCGCCAGACGGAGCGCACGCTGGCACTCTAGGCGTGCGTCGGGCTGCAACGCTGGCCAGTTGGCGTCGATCTGGATGTCGACGGACTGTGCCTGCCGTCGCACGCACACGCTCACGGCGCTCTTGGCGTGGCAGATGGCGGCTGTGAGCAACTGCAAGATGAGCTCGCGCAATGCGACGGCTTGAATGTGAACGGCGGCAGATATGGTGGGTGCATCGAACTCTAGCTCGATCTGGCGATCCTTGGCCAGTGGGCTGACGAGAGCAACAACGTCGCGCACAACCAGGCCAAGGTCCACCTGGTCGGCAGGTGCGAGGCTGCTGATCCAGGCCAAGTCCTTGTCGGCGGCTATGACATCATCGCGAGATTCGCTCGCCTCTGATGGGCGATCAAAAAGGAGAGGGCGCAGCGACTGCGCCAATACCTCTGCTGCGCGGTGCTCTTCGCGCCTCAGGTGGCGCACGCTCAGTCCGAGCTGCCTGGCCACCTCTGCCTGCCCCACCTGTTGCAGGTAGCGATACTCGAGGATCTCATAGATGCGCCACGCCCCGGCCTCGGGTAGCACCGACGCATCGGGTCGCAACCCTTGGATTGCCTTCGTGAGGGCCTGTCGCAGCTCTGAGGCGGCGTTCGGTGAGCCGGTGAGCCCCAGCGCGCCAATCAATGGGCTACTGCGCAGTGTCTGCGAATCATACAACTGCCGCAGGGCGGCCTGCACGGCGTCGATAATCGTTTGATCCGAGAGCATGTCCCCTCTATGGCCTGCCATCGTCCCCGTCGATGGTGCTCGTGCGACCCAATCCATGCTAACATTGTAAATGAAAAGACGATAACCATCAATGGTAGGCCCTATCTGGATGATAGTTCGCACGAACACGTAGCGCCGTCTGATGTCGCGTGGCGCTCCGTACAGTTTCGACCTGGCCTGCAGGCATCGCTGCATGGGTGGTTCGGATCTCGTCGGCGAGATCCTCTTGAACATGGAAAGGAGAGTCGGGATGAACGTCATCGATCGCTTCAAGTATCTGCGCGTCACAGATGTGGTAGATGCCATGGATGGCATCGGTTACTTTGACATCGGACTGATGGATGCCGAGGTCAGGCCCCTCTGGCTCGGCATGAAGTTCTGGGGCCCCGCCGTCACCGTGCGCTGCGTACCCTCGAACCGGCCCATGTGGAAGCTCGATACCACCGAAGACATCGTCCGCGACCACTACCACTGGTACAGCAAATACCCGCCCAAGTTCCGGCTCAACGACTTTCTCACGCCAGGGTGCGTCGTGGTGATGGACACGGGCGGCGCCAAAGAGGTCGGCTATTGGGGCTCGAACAACTCGATGGATGTCATCGCTCGCGGGGCCGTGGGCATCGTTACCGATGGCTACTGCCGCGATACCTATGAGGTAGCGCTTCAAAAGACGCCGGTCTGTTGCCGCAAGCGCGGGCGCCCCATCATCCCGGGGCGAATCATGGAAGTTGAGGCCAACACGGTGATCGCCTGTGGCGGCGTGCAGGTGGCGCCTGGCGACATTGTGGGGTGTGATGATGACGGCATCGTCGTGGTGCCAAAAGATCTGGCCGAAGAGGTGGCCAAGCACGCCACGGCGGTGCTGCTCGCTGACATGCGCGGCAGACGTCGGCTGTACGAACGGCTCGGCATGGCCTATGACGAGACCGTTGATGTGGAAAAGGTCGAGGACTACTACGCCCAGTTCGAGTAATGACGTCATGTCACGGGGCGAGGGCAGCCTCGCCCCATACTCCCTGTGAGGAGAGCAATGAATCTCATCGATCGGTTCAGATATCTGCGGGTCACTGATGTGGTGGATGCCATGGATGGCATGGGCTATTTCGATATTGGGCTCATGGACCCCGCAGTGCGGCCGCTATGGCTGGGCATCAAGTTCTGGGGGCCGGCGCTTACCGTGCGCTGCGTGCCCTCCAACCGCCCCATGTGGAAGCTGGACACCACAGAGGACATCGTCGCCGACCACGCCCGCTGGTATGCCAAGTACCCCAATCCGGTGCGCCTGGGCGACCTGGTAACGCCCGGTTGCGTCATTGTCATGGACACTGGCGGTGCCAAAGAGGTGGGCTACTGGGGCTCGAACAACTCCTTGGGGATGATCGCTCGTGGCGCCGTCGGCATCGTTACCGACGGTGAGTGCCGTGACACCTACGAAGTCGCTCTGCAAAAGACACCAGTGTGCTGCCGCCGCCGCGGGCGCCCCATCATCCCGGGGCGTATCATGGCGGTCGAGGCTAACACCGTCGTGGGGTGTGGCGGTGTGCAGGTGGCCCCGGGAGATATCGTCGGTTGCGATGACGACGGTGTCGTCGTCGTGCCGCAAGACATCGCCGCAGAGGTGGCCAAGCACGCGGCAGCGGTGCTCATCGCCGATATGCACGGTCGTCGACGCCTGTATGAGCGGCTGGGCATGCCCTATGACGAGACGGTGGATGTCGACAACGTCGAGGCGTATTACGCCCAGTTCGACTAGCGCTGTAGATGCCGGCAGGTGGTCTGGAGCGCCTGCCGACACTTTGAGGAGGCTCATGAGCGTCATCGATCGGTTCA
>JAAYDS010000059.1 GCA_012729155.1 Chloroflexota bacterium
AGTCTCGAGATCAGGCTGCTTGCTGACACGTATGTCCCTGCAGTTCACGGTGGCAGCAGCGACTCACGTGAACTGGGCGTGCGGCTATTTGAACTTTCCGTGGAATACCCTGAGGTGGATCCATGAAGGTATTGATGCTGACGCCCGGCTACCCGCCCATGCCAGGCGGTGGCGAGCGATATGTGGCTGCGCTGGCGCAAGAGCTGGCTGCGCGTGGCCATGACATCGTCGCCATAACGTCGATGACAGAGCGACCAGAGGCGTTCTGGACCGGCACGCACGCGGGCGAAGCGGTCGCAGAGGTGCAGCGCAAGGGGCTTGGCGTCATTCGATTGCCGTTGCGCGGGTTCAGCGGTGGCAGGCTTCCCATGCTGCTGCTCCGCAAGACCATGGCTGTGTCGGGAGCGCTCGGAGACGTGGCTCTGCCGTTGCTCGAGCGTTGGGGGCAACGCTTTCCCGGCCTGGTTGGCCTTGAGCAGGCCGCGCTGGCCACTGAGACGCCGCTCGTTGTGCACAGCTTTAATGCCTCATGGGAGCAGTGCCTGCTGACAGGTTCGCATGTCGCCAGGATCTTTGCTGCGCCCCATGTCACCTCTCCGTTCTTCCACGTCGGGGTGAAAAGTGCGGGCAGAGTATGGCGCAACAATGGCATGCCTCACCAGCGACGAGTCCTCGTTGAGGCGGATGCTGTGCTCACGAACACCGTCAGCGAGCGCGACGGACTGGTGAGGCTGGGCGTAGACCACTCGCGCCTGCACATCGTGGGCGCGGCCATTCCGCCGATGCCTGATGCCGATCGGTCTGACCGACCTGTGCGCCTGTCCGAGCGCTTGACGACAGGTGACGCGCCGCTGGTGCTGTTCCTGGGCCGAGTCAGCAATGACAAGGGAGCACTCTTAGCAATGCGCGCGATCGCCAGGCTGTCTCAACTGGGCATACCCTGCCGGTTGGCCCTGGCAGGCCAACCGGCGCCAGAGGCGCAGCGTCTAGCGAAACGGCTCGCCCAACAGGGGCACCCTGTGCACCTGCTGGGTCTGGTCGACGAAAGCACCAAGGCGTGGCTCCTGTCGCACTGCACCGCACTCGTGCTACCTTCGCGCACCGATTCGTTTGGTCTCGTGCTGCTCGAGGCCTGGCAATATGGCAAACCGGTCGTGGTGGCCAGTGTTGGCGGTCCGGCCGATCTTGTCAGTCATGGCATCGATGGGCTGCAGGTGCCTTGGGGCGATGTCGATGCTCTCGCTGGCGCTCTCCAATGCCTGTTGACGGATCGCATCTACGCCGCACGCCTGGGCGCCGCAGGGCAGGCCATGGCAGCCTCGCGCTTTTCGTGGTCGGCAGTGGCCGATCGGGTTGAGGACGCCTATCGCACTGCCGTTGCTGACTATAAGAATCGCCAACGGGGTGGGCCCAGATGAGGATTGCACTGGTCGTGCACCAGTTGCCGCCTGAGCATCTGGGAGGCGTTGAGGTCTACGCCTGGACGCTGGCGCAATGTCTGGCGGAGATGGGTCACCAGGTTGCCATCTTCTGCCCCACCGCCCGCCTAGACGAGGCTGGCGAGTCCACAGCCGACAAGGTGACGTTGGTGCGCCCCTACCGCCCCGACCCTCGCTCACGCTGGCCGCTGGCGCGCTTTGTGAATGCTTTCCGCAGCCGAAGCATCGAGCGCTGCTATGCCGCGTTCGTGCGCTCATGGCAACCGGACGTCGTACATTTGCAGCATCTACAATGGGTCAGTGCGCGTCTGGTGCGACTGCATGGGCGCACTCCTACTGTGCTCACCCTCCACGATTACTGGCACATCTGCGCCAATAGCCAGTTACTCCGGCCCGGTGGCCAGCTCTGCCCTGGTCAGGCGTCGGCCGCGTGTGCACGTTGCCTGCTCGAGGGCTCTGGGGTGTCGCCTCGCGTGGCCGCGCTGGCCAGCTGGCCGCTGGCGCCGCTGTTGACCTGGCGTAACCGCTTTGTGCGCCGGAGCGCCCTCGACGTCGACCAACTGCTTACCCCCAGCCCACAGGCGCGCGAGGTGTTCCTCGCAGCAGGGTTCGAGGCGGCACGGCTACGCTCGTTCGACAACGGCCTCGATCCATCGCGGCTCACTGGCGTCACGAGGCCGAGGCCTGCGCGCAGCCACACCGTGTTCGGCTATCTGGGCGCCCTCTCATGGCAAAAGGGGCTGCACGTGCTGGTCAAAGCCTTTGATGGGTTGCCTGCCCAGCACGAGCTGCGCATCTATGGCCCCCAGGAGGCGTTTCCCCCGTTTGTGCAGCGGTTACGGGCGCAGTCTCGGCACCCGGGCATTCGCATGCTGGGCGCGGTAGCGCCTGGCAGCGTTGGTGAGGTGCTGGCCGAGTTGGACTATTTGGTTGTGCCCTCTCTCTGGGCCGAGACCTTTGGCATGGTGGCTCAAGAAGCGCAACACGTGGGTGTGCCTGTGATTGCCAGTCGTATCGGAGCGCTGCAGCGCATTCGCGATGGCGTCGATGGACACCTGTTTGAGCCTGGCGACGCGGAGGGCTTGTGTCGCCTGATGCAGCACCTCGTCGATCATCCAGCAGAGCGCGACCGCCTGGCGGCGGGCATTCGTCTGGGGCCTACCATTGCAGCGCAGGCGCAGCACCTTGTAAAGCTCTACCACGACCTGATACGGCGGACGCTATAGCTCTTCGGCAAACCGTACTGCATGGCGCCTGAAAAAGGCATAGCCCAGCAGGCATACAAGCAGAGCGGTGAGGGCTGTGCGTGTCACGAAATCCCACCCCGGGGCGCCGGGCGGTCCACCGTCGACTTGCCCGTAGAGCACCGACCGATAGTTTGCCACGATCGATGCCAGCGGATTGACGATATAGACCAGGCGACGCACGGGCAACTCCAGGCCTATCAGGTTCGTCCACTCGGGCAGGATGTCGATGGGATAGAACACCGGCGTTACAAAGAACCAGGCCTGCATGACCACATCCATGATCACACTGGTGTCGCGGTAGTAGACATTGATGGTGCTCAGCACGAATGCTACCCCCAGCGTGAACAGCAGTTGTACGATCATGATCATAGGCATGAACAGAATCACCCACAGGATGGGACGGCCACTGATCAATACCGCGGCAAGCAGCACGATCAGCGAGAGACCAAAGTTCACGCCATTTGCCAACACGCTAGAGATGGGGACGATCTCGCGGGGAAAGTAGACCTTTTTGATCAGATGCGATTGCTCAACCACCGAGTTGACAGACGTGGTTACCGAGGCGCTGAAAAAGTTCCAGGGCAGCAGCCCACAGAGGACAAAGACTGGGAAATCAGCTACAGCCGCGTTGGGCACCATGATGGTGAACACGACCGTAAAGACGACCATCAACAGCAGTGGGTTCAGCAGGCTCCACAAAAAGCCCAGCGCCGAGTTCTTGTAGCGCAGCTTGAGATCGCGCACCACCAACTCGCGTACCAACTCGCGATAGGCCCACAGCTCGCAAAGTGCTCTACTCATCGTGATGCCCCCGCCGTGTGGCGCCACCGCCCCCCCAGCACCATCGTGCCGTCACCACGCGCTTGCAGGCGATCGCCAACCACCGAAAACGAGTGCACATACTGTTGGTGATCGTATATCTCCTGGCCATCGGCGCGGTGCATGACTACCGATAGCACATAATCGCCCGATGTCAGCGTCAGGTCAGGCATCTGGAACAACACCTGACCAGGACCAAGCACAGGCCCGATATCCACACCTGATAGTGAGCTGTCAGCCCCGGTGACATGAGAGCCATCGGCGCGGTGAATGGCAAAGCCAAAAGCTGGCTGCGCGAGCCGGTCTCGCGCCTCATAGTCGATGGCCAGGGTGTAGCGCCCACGCGTCTGTAGCACTTGCGTTGGCAGGCTTTCGGCGTTCAGAAAGGCGACACTGTAGATGCGCCCTGTCAGGGTGCCGGTACGCCGATAGGCTACGCCGGCCGTCACATTGGCCTGGCCATCTCGAGGTGGCTGAGCGATCGTGCCGTCCTCAGGGCCAAAGGCATCATCGCCTTGCCTGCCTGAACCATGCAGCAAGCGACGAGACTTGAGCGCCGTAAGGTACAGCGCGATGGTCGCATCAGCGGGCCCATCGGCGGCGAGGCGCCCATGGTCGAACCATATGGCGCGCGAGCACAGCGAGGCGACCATGTCTAGGTCATGCGACACAAAGACGATGGTCACGCCTCGATCGTGCATTTCCTGGATCCGCATAAGGCATTTGGTCTGAAAGCTCTGATCGCCTACAGCGAGCACCTCATCGATCAGCAGGATGTCTGGCTCGACGCTGACCGCGGTGGCAAAGCCGAGGCGCACATACATGCCCGATGAGTAGAACTTGACGGGCATGTCCAGAAAACGTTCCAGCTCGGCAAAAGCGACAATCTCGTCCAGTCGTGTGGCGAGCTCTCTACGGGGCACGCCCAAGACGGCACCATACAGGAAGATGTTCTCTCGCCCCGTTAGCTCTGGGTGGAAGCCAACCCCCAGCTCGAGGAGCGCCGAAACACGCCCGTTCACTCGAACACGCCCCTCGGTGGGCTCGATGATGCGCGACAGCAGCTTGAGGCAGGTGCTCTTGCCCGAGCCATTCTGACCGATCAGCGCCACTGTCTCTCCGGGGAATACGCCGAACGATACATCATCGAGCGCCAACAGCGCCTCTTTCGAGCGCTGCCGCTGGCCATGCAATGTGTCCAGGAACAGCGACTGGAAAGAGCGCGGCCGCGAAGCATTCAGGGTAAAGCGCTTGCTCAGGTGGCGCACGTCGATGCAGGCAGAAGGCGGTGTGCTCACGGGCTCCTCATCGGCAGTTCGGATGCAGCGCGCAGTATAGCACCCACGCAGAGTCAGGCAAACCCAAGTTGACTATGCTAAAGGCGTGCATAGACTGCCCATATGCATCACAGTCAACGCAAACAGGATCACCTCGATATCACTTTGCAGCAGGACGTTGCCTCTGCCCTGCCGACGGGCCTGGATAGCATCCGGCTGCGCCACTGCGCGCTACCCGATATCGCGCTCGGCGACGTCGACCCTGTGATAGACTTTCTCGGACATCGTCTCGCAACGCCGCTTCTGATCTCTTCGATGACCGGCGGATCGCCTGCAGGGGGGCGCATCAACCATAACCTGGCGATGGCGGCGCAGACACGGGGAGTTGCGCTTGGCCTTGGTTCAGGGCGTGTCGCTTTGGCAGAGCCCGACACCCTCAAGACCTTTGATGTGCGCGCCATAGCGCCCGATATCGCGCTTTATGTCAACATAGGCGCCGTGCAGCTCAACTATGGGCTGACCCAGGATGATTGCCGACGTCTGGTGGATGTGCTGCAGGCCGATGGGCTGATTCTCCACCTCAACCCGCTGCAAGAGGCCTTGCAGGCTGATGGCAACACCAACTTTGCAGGGCTGCTCCCCAAGATCGCTGCGTTGTGTGCCACGCTCCCCGTGCCTGTGATGGTCAAAGAGGTCGGCTGGGGCTTGAGCGGCGCTACGGCAGCAGCGTTGGCTACCGCAGGCGTCGCTGCGCTCGATGTGGCTGGCGCTGGCGGCACTTCGTGGAGTGAGGTCGAGCGGCATCGCGCGGACAGCGCCGCGGCCCACGACATTGCGCTCCCATTTCGAGATTGGGGGCTGACCACCGTCGAGTCGCTGATCGAGGCCGTGGCCATCTGCCCGCAGCTCCCCATCATCGCCAGCGGCGGCATACGCACCGGTGTGGACGCCCTCAAGTGCCTGGCCCTCGGCGCTCGCCTGGTAGGCATGGCCGGAGCGCTGCTACCTGCCGCCAACCAGTCTGCCGCAGCCGTAGAGGCTGCCATTGACTCCTTCACAGCGCAGCTCAGGGTCGCGATGTTCGCCACTGGCGTTGCCAACCTGACCTCTGTCGACGCCAGCATCCTACAGAGAGCAAGCCATGACTGACCCTTTCGATCACTACCGTCCCGCCGTCGAAGCGGCTCTACACGAGGCTCTGGTCTGCCCTGATGATGGGCCGGAGCAGCTCTATGGCATGATGGCCTACCACCTGGGTTGGCGCGACGAGAGCCTGGCGCCCACCGAACTCCGAACTGGCAAGCGACTGCGGCCCCTCATCTGTCTTGCCTTGTGCGATGCCCTGGGGGGCGATTGGCAACGAGCTGTTCCCTATGCAGCAGCCATCGAGCTGGTACACAACTTTACGCTGATCCATGACGATATCGAGGATGACAGCCCTCTACGTCACGACCGCCCCACCCTCTGGAAGGTGTGGGGGCTGGCACATGGCATCAACGCGGGTGATGCCATGTGGTGCCTGGCGCGGTC
>JAAYDS010000380.1 GCA_012729155.1 Chloroflexota bacterium
CAAAGGCGGTTGCCGCGGTGGCCGGAGATTTGGTGGCGAGCACCAACCCCTCACGGCGCCCCTTGATGGCGAGGCCGATACGTTCTTCGCTGGTGCCATAGCCATGGGCCGTGTCGAGAAAGGTGATGCCCGCATCGAGGCAGGCACGCACCACGTCTACGGCGCCCTCGGTGGTGAGGCGCTGAATGGGGATGCCCCCAAAGCCCAGCGCCGAGACCATCAGGCCGGTGCGGCCCAGCCTTACGCTATCCATCAGATGCACTCCTTGAGTAACTAGCCCGCACGACCGCTGGTGCCAAACACGTCCAGATACCAGCTGCAGCGCGCCTGGAACGAGGCCTGTGCAGCTGCCGTCATGTCAAAGTAGCGGGCGTTGGGCTCTTGCGCCTTGGCGGCCACGGCCGCACCGGCGTTCAAGAACAGGTCGGTGGCGATGTTGATCTTGCTGATGCCGTTGGCCACCACGTCGCGGAACTGCTGCTCGGTGCTGCCGGTGCCGCCGTGCATCACCAGCGGCAGGTCGACGCGCGAGCGGATCTCGCGCAGCAGGTCGACGTCTATCTGCGGGGTGATGCCCTTGGCGTAGGCGCCGTGCGCGGTGCCGATGGCGATGGCGAGGATGTCGACGCCAGTGTCTTTGACAAAGCGCTCGACGATGGCGGGGTCGGTGTAGCCCTTGCGGCTGGCGCCGATCTCGGCATAGTCGCTGGCGCGGCCCACGTGACCGATCTCGGCCTCGACGGCGACGCCGACCGCATGGGCCGCCTGCACCACGATGCGCGTGTTGGCGACGTTCTCTTCGTATGAGAGGCTAGAGCCGTCGTACATGATGTCGGTGCAGCCGGCGACCAGAGCCTGCATGCACACCTCGACCGAGGTGCCATGGTCGAGCATGAACGAGATGGGCACGCCTGCCTCGCGGGCGCGCACCTTGATGTATTGGGCCTGGGCGCGCGCGTTGGGCCGCCCGAACTGGGCCGAGTACATGGCGATGATGCAGGGGGCTTGACGCTCTTCGGCAGCGGCCAGCATCCCCTCGGTGGCCTCCATGTCGGCGGTGTCAAAGAGGGGGACGGCCCAGCGTTCGCCGCTGGCACGCTGCAGCTCGGGCAGAATCGATACGAGTGGCATGGTTCAACTCCTCAGAATAGTCTGACGGGCACAGTGTGGCCGCAGCCGCCGCGCCTGTCAAGCGGCGGCTGCAGCCAGTGTTTCGGTTCAAGCCCAGACGGTGGCGCTCGGCTGCCAGGCCATGTCGGGGTCTAGTGGGTAGATGGGGCGCCGAAGGCGCTCAAAGCGCAGCTTGGTGATGTCGGGGTTCAGGCAGCCTGCGGAAAAGGCCAGCAGCGAGCGTGCGGCGATGGGCTGCAGCTCGTCGTGCAGATAGCCCAGTTTGACGACGACAATGCGATAGGCGCGAGGCTCGAGGCCCAGCACGGCAAAATCGTTGCGCTCGGTAAAGGCGCAGCGCTCGCTGGTGAGCACCAGGGTAACGCCCTGCACCTGCACGATGGTGGCAGCGCCCGTAAACGCGGCGTGCCGTAGCGCCAGCACCCTGGCCTCAATGGCCAGGGGTGCGCCATGGATCGGGTCGAGCTTGCCGCCCACCTGCAGCGCGAGGGTGGCGCCCACACCGGCGGCCTGGCAGGCGGCCACGGCGGGCGCATCGGTCAGGCTGGCGTAGAGGGTGTCAGACGCGCCGTGGGCCAGCAGCCGTTCGAGCACGCAGGGCACATCGCCCACGCCGCCGCCGGTGACGTTGTCGCCGGCATCTGAGATGAACACCGGCGTGGGCTGCTCTGCGAGGGCCCAGGTGATGCACTCGTCGACGGTGCCGGTCTGCTGCCCGAACTGGAACTGCTGGCGCACCGCCCAGCAGGCCGCTGCCAGTGCCAGAGCGGCGCGTTCACAGGCAACGGCGTCGTCGCCCAGCGTCACCACCGACGCGCCTACGCGCGGCTCATCGGCCCAGGTGTAGCCCACCAGCAGCGAGGCATCCCACACGCCGGGGCCGATGGTTATGGGGATACGAGCATAGAGCGACTGTGCCGGCTCGACGAGGGTCATGGCGCATTCGCCGGGCAGCGTCAGCGGCAGGCGCACGAGGGCCCTGGCCGGGCGCACGCCCTCGCGGAGCGCACGGATGAGCAACTGAGCGGCACGGGCGCGCGTCTCGGCATAGTCGGCGTGCGGCGCGGTGCGCAGGGCGGTCAAGATGTCGAGCCCGGCGACATCGGCCTCTGAGACGTTGCCGTGCAGATCGTAACTGGCAGCCAGGAGCGCATCGGGCCCAACGATGGCCCGTACGGCCGCAAGCTGGTGCGCTTCGGCGTCCTCGTGGCCCACCACATACAGGGCGCCGTGCAGGTCGAGCAGCACACCATCCCAGGGGCCGTTGTCGCGCAAAGCGGCCAGCATGGCGTCGAGGTGGTGCTGATAGACATCGGCCTGCCAACGGCCGCCGGGCACCGCGTCGACGCGCAGCAGTGGCACGAACTCGACATCGGGTTCGCTCTGCAAGAGCGGGTGCCGCTGCAGCACCTGGGCGCCCACCAGTGCGTGGGTGTCGCTCATGGCGATGTCGAGGGGGGAAAAGGTGCAGCTCTCGCTGGCGATGCCGCAGATGGCCACGCGCCAACGGCGGCTCATGGGAGCTGTACCTCGCGGTCTGAGAAGGTGATAAAGGGCCAGCGCTCTGGCAGGTGGGTATCGTAGATGCCGTGCGGGCTCCAGACCCAGGCCGGGTGGGGCGAGAGCTCGACGCCGCTGGGCATCAGCTTCTGAAAGCGCCCGAAAAAGATCCGCCACGTGTCGCCCGAGCTGGGGGGCAGGCTGCGCCCGTTGGCGAGCCAGGTGAGGCCCTGCCAGGGGATGGCGACCTCGGCCGTCCAGCCACGGTCGGGGGTGGAATTGTCGTTCAGCACGCCATCGACATGCACCGCCCACTTGAGGCCGGGCAAGTCCCAGTCGGTGAACGCCCAGCGCGCCCCGCGGGGGTGGGTTCCGCGCCAAAAGGTGCGTGGCTGCCGGTCGTAATCGCCGGCAAACGAGTACACCTCGCGTTCGAGCAGGTCGAACTCGGGCACGTCGAAGCGGCTACCGCGGGTGTAGGCGTCGCGCCAGACAAAGAGGACCTCGTAGATGGTGCTGAGGGCGTTTAGCTCGAACTCGTAGTAGCAGTCGCCGCCGTCGATCAGAATCTCGACGTCGTTTTCGGTAAAGATGATGCTGTCGCGCTCGGTGAGCTGCGCCTCGACGCAGGGTTCTTGGACCCAGAAGCCAACGTAGAGATACCCATCATCCCACAGGCAGGCGGCACGGGTGTCGTAAAAGCCGGGCGCGCCGGTGACGGTGTCGACAAAGGGCTGCGACTTGCACACCGCCTGCCACACGGGCTGGTCGAGGCGGCCGCGCAGGCGGCCATCGACGAGCAGCGGCTCGGGCGTGCGCAGGCAGGTGTAGCGGGCGATCTG